>JAWUWJ010000215.1:0-8475 GCA_034111925.1 Crocinitomicaceae bacterium | reverse complement strand
GTTATATACTGGAGGCGAAGTTCTTTTGCCGCCAGCAGAGTATATCAATAAAATGCGTCAATTGGGCGAGGTAGAAAAACGCCCTGATTTTGCCAATGTCATGATTGAAAGTGGGCGCCTGTTGCAAGGGTTCATTGCAGGTGTAGGAATTGGTTTCTGGGATGCATTATCAGGGGCGGTAGAAGATTTGTACAACTTGGTCGTTGATATTTTCACTGGAGCTATCATTGATCAAATTGGCGACATGTTCAAAACGATCATGGATCTTGGTTTGGATGGAATTTGGAACATGATCAAGGATTTTGGAACGAGTACATACGAAGAAATTGCTGCTGCTTGGAACAATCCGAATCCTTACGAACGCGGAAAGTACTTCGGTGAGATCATTGGGGTGATTCTTTTTGAAGTTGTCTTAGCCATTATTACATGGGGAGTTGGAACAGCGATTAAAAATTCTGCACGCGTCGCGAAGATTATGAAACTGTTCCCGAGTTGGACAAAGAAAATCGATACACCAAAAAACAGGAATAAATTTGATGATATTGATAAATCGAAGGGAGATAAGGATTTTGAGGTGGATAGGGATAAGGAAGCTGATTTTGATAAAAAGAAAGATGTAGATTCAAAAAATATTGAGACTCCAGAAAGTGCTAAGAAATTCGAAAATGAAATAGATGCAAACAAGAAAAAAGAACTTGAAGCAGAAGCTAAAAATGAAATAGATAATGACCCTAATCTGAAAAACAAATCAGATACAGAAGAATATGCAAAGAAGCTAGCAGCGTTGGCAACAGCAAAAATAATTACCGAAGGTGCTGATTTGAAAGGTTTACCTGTAGCGGCTCTGAAATTAGAACTATCATTTCTTAAGAAACTCCCAGAAGTGAGAGATTTTGAAGTTGATGGGCCAAAAGGTGGTATTTACAAGGTTTACATGATAGGGAGTAAGTTCCTTGTGGATGGTAGGTATACTCAATCAGGAGATGGTAAATACAGAGTTCTTGGAAAAAGTAAAAATGGAAATGCGTTACAAGATGGAGATAGTAGCTTTGGATGGAAACATATTGTCGAAGGTCATGTGGATGGAAAGTCTGGGAAAAGTATGTTTCCAAAGGGAATGTCAAAGAGTAAAATAAAGGAGTTAATTTTAGAGGCAGCTGATGGCCCGGCTATAAGAACTCAAGGAAATCGAAAGTTTGTAATAATGAAGTTCAGTCCGGCGAAGTATGGAGTAGCAGAAATTCATGTTTGGATTAATAAAACAGGTAATTTTATTGAAACGGCTTATCCAAAAAGCGGGAATGGTGTATGGACCTTCCCTAAAACAATTTAAAATGATAGAAAGAATTAAGTCGGATGTATTAAGGTTTTTTAATCAAAAACAATATCATCAAGTTGGCGATCATGAGTATCAAAAGAAAGCAATTCAATTGATTCGAAAATTGGGGATTGAGTTTGATATTGATTCCGATTTGAGAAATTATACGCACTATACAGGTGTAATTATTGATTTTGATACAAATGGAAATATATTGGACTCGACAATTAGAATAGATCACGATTCAAACTTAAGAGCCGTTTTAAATGGAGAAATAGTAACACTATTTATTGCATTTAGCGATATAAACAAATACTTAAGAATCTTCCTAAATAGGCGATATTTAGATCAACAAGGGGAGGTCGAATTGGATGATATTCTAATTAATGATGTTAATCATTTAATTAAATCTAAAATTGATTCTTTGATTAATAAATTAATTGATGAGCTTGGGTTTCATTCAGTTGAAAATGAAGTTTTAGACAGAAAGGTTGATTGGCTAAATGAAGTTGAAGAATTTAAGAGTATTGATTTTAAACCCAATGTTGGGGATTTAGTTTTTGGTGGCTTCGAAATTTATTCGGAACTAGGAATATGAGATACAAATATCAAGATATAAACCAATTTTTTGGCGGGTATTACCATCAGGATGTTTGGAAGATTTTGAGACTGATTAGCAGGTTTGGGAGCAATTTATTTCGGATTGTACTGCAAATGATATTGAGAATTTGTTGAACGAATTTAATGAGTTCATCAATGAAGATAGCTTAGGGGTAATGAAATTATTGGAGAAAATGACCGCCTTTGGAGGAATTGGGTTTGATGACAAAAACGAGTTAGTTGTTTTTGTATCGGAGTTTAGGGCCCACGTTTTGAAGAAGAATTAAAATGGACGCATTCTAATATGAACTATAAGGAACTAATTGCTTCAATAAGAAATCGGCCAAACTTTTTCTTGCGAAATAAAGATATACTTGAATTGGATGCTTTTTTAAGAGGAGTATCGTATGCTGGTTTTTCAGAAAGTCAACAAGATGACCAATTTCGAAAATTCAAAGATGAATGGATTCCGAGTAAATTTGAAGATTATACGCACGACTGGATAGAAACGATCATTAAATCAAAGGATTGCGAAGATCCTTTTGATTACTTTTTTGTGTTATGGAATGAGTTTGATCTTTCTCAGTCTAATAAATAATTATGACCTTACTTCAAGAATGTTTAGAAAAGCTACAAGATCACATTGTCTTGAGTGAGTTGGAAACTGAAAAATATTTTGATCTTCTTGAGCATTGTTTCGTTTTTACCAACTGGGGTCGAATTGATTGGAATGTTATACAGAATCATATTCGAATTGATGGTCAGTTAGATATGGAAAAAGCGTTAAATAAGTGTAATCAGAGTATAAATGAGAATTCCCAATTTATTATTCTTTGGGATAGTGCAGACCTGCCTGCGGTTAAAATACCATTGAGCAGTTTAAATGAGAATTTGGAGGATATAACTGCTGTAAGTTTTGATACATGGGTTTTTAGTGAGGAACATTCTCTTGTCATCGAGTTTTATCATGAAGGTGAAACTACCATTGGAACAGCGAACTCAAATTGAAATATGATTGAATTATAATGGGTAATTATACTTTAACGCTAAATTTATTGAGAGGTAGTCTTTATCAAACTGTATTTGAAGATTTTAAATCTATTAATGAAATCACGGCTGATGCTATTAAGGAGTATAAAGTGGATTTTACCCCATATCAAATTTTCTATTAACGGAACAGATGGACATTTTTTTATGAAACGCTCAATTAATTTATGGCTCGAAAAAGAAATATTTACAAACTAGAAGACTTGTCGCCAAAGGTGATAGTTGAAGACGGATTAAAACAAATATTGTTTGCTAAGTCGGAGGAGTTGAGGAAGTTTGATTATTTGGAATTACTTAATCCTTGGGAGTCAATAGAAGGGAATGATGATATTGAGGAATATTATGTTTTGTTTGAGTATATCATTCATAAGGGGAAGCAAAAAATTTTCAAAGGGGAAACTGCCATTATAAGCAGAGCGATTGTTGCAAAGTTTGTAAAAAAAATCATTGAAGAAGATCAAGAAAGGCCCATAAGAATTTTGCCTAAGGGCAAGGATTATTCTTTTTTAATTCGAATTAATGATGAGTCGACATGCTACTTATATCAAGACAATTAAAGTGTCTTCACGAAAGGAGGCGCTTCAAAAAGCAAGGGAGCGAGCTGGGGTGCCAAACTCGCAACAGCCAAAAACTCATTTGTTCCTTGGAGATAAATATCGAATCGAGGGCAACTTGAATCGTTTGTAGGTTACTTTAATTTATAAGATACTATGGATTTAGATAAGTTTATTGAAGAAAGTGCTGAGTCATTCTTGTATAACTATGAATATTCTGATGGATTACTCTCTCTTTATGTTGAAACGGAGCAAGTAGAAAAATTTTCCTTAGACATTAATACTAGTTTAATATCATTTAATGTACCTAAAGAAAATAGTAGGGCTCAAAGGACCTTTTATATTGAATTAATTGATTTATCTGAAGTTTTGCCCAGTAATAATGGGGTTTATATCCCTTCATTTGATTTTCCTAAATTGATGGCAGAAAAAAGGCAAAATTTGAACCTTGCCTATGGATTGAGATTTAAAGAGTTTAAATATTTAATTTCATTAAAAGGAAGTTCGGTACTTTGCTCAGCTATACTTAAGGTAAAAAGCGATGTTGTGATTAGAGTTCTCGAATAGTGAATTAGTTAAAATTCGACTTGGCAATATTTCAAGTCCTTTATTGAAATAACGCTTTAAACATGAAATTTGTTAACATAGAATTAGACTTTACCGATGTGCAAAATCTCGAAGATATGCACAAAGAATTATTTCAAAATTTTGGTTTTCCAGATTTTTATGGTCGAAATTTTCATGCATTTATTGACTGCGTTTCAAGTTTGAGGCACCCTGAGGACGGGATGACTTCTTTCTTTTTAAAAGATGATGAGTTTCTATCAATCAAAGTAAAGAGCTTAGCAAGCTGCAGTGAATTAATTTTGAATAATTTCATTTTAGCGATTGAAAACATCAACGAAAGAGAGAGACTTAATAGTAGACCTAATATGATTTATTTAATTTTGATTTGAGTAGTTCAAAACAACTAAAAAGGAATAAGTGGGAGTTGTCATTTCTCAAGAAGTTAATGGCCTCAGAGGCAATTGGCGAAGGTAAGATTGCCGAGAAAACGGATAAATACTATAATCTGCATAATCAACTTGTGGAAATAAATGGGGTAGACTTTGTTTCCTTCGATGGCAAAATAGGGTTTGATAATTTGTCCGGTTTTATGCAGGATAAATTTCAGTTTTTTAATAATATTCTTCTTATTTGTTCAGGAGAATTTGGTTTTTCTGGATTTGCAGTGCAACGATTGAATTTCGATAAATTAATTGAATGCCTGAGTAGTAATCAACTCTCATTTGATCTTGCCATTTTAGACCATGTTACTGGTAAAGGAGTGCTTACTTTGGACGGTGAAAAATATGTCAATTACAAAATTATTGAATCGTATTGAGAATTTAAAAATGCCAGAATTGTTCTGAAGAAAAACCTCAATCGGGATGAGTGTTTTGTGTTAACTTCGTATCCAATACCTTAAAATGAGTGAGTTAAAAGAAAAATACAAGTTGTTACGGAACCTTTTTGAAGGTCATTACCATCAAGATGTTTGGGAAGATTTTGAAACAGGTGAAGAAGTATGGGGAGACTATTTTAATAGTATGTCTGATAAATATAAAAATCTCTTTTATTTAGAGTTAGTTGATTTTGTCAAAGAAAGTCATGGAGTGATCTTCTCTTTTGTTTCTGAAGCAGCAAGGGGTGGCGGAACGGGTTTTGATAGTGGGTTAGAAGTGGTTGAATTCATAAATGAATTAATCGGCTATACTCGGAAGAGATTAGAATGATAGAAAAAATGTGGTCGATGGTACTTCTTTAAAGAAGGTTTCGAAAATGTCAAAATTATAGTAACTAACTTGAAGGCACTTAATTTTTTATCAGGATAAAGAATATCCTAAAAATCTCAATCAATTCCCCTAAAACGCCTATTTCCTCCCCAATTTCAGTAAATTCGCACCAATTAAAAGAGTTAATTCAAAAATAATTGCATCGAGCATGCAACTTTAATTTATAATAGTTAACTTTGCCCTCCAATTTTAGGCGGTTTTTATGTCAGATAAAGAGTTTGTAATCCCCTTCGTAGGTTTAAAACAAGGAGTTCACGAATTCAATTTTGAGATTGGAAAAGCGTTCTTTGAAAGTATCGAATACTCAGTTGTTCATGAAGGAAATGTAGATGTTACATTTCTTCTAGACAAAAAAGAGACAATGTTGATCGGTGACTACACCATCCGCGGAACCGTAAAGGCATCCTGTGGAAGATGTAACGACCCCGTTGAGGTTGAAGTTGAAGGAGAATTTCAACTGGTTTATAAATTTGATGATAAACCCTCGGAAGATGAGTCTTTAGTGATCGTTTACCCCGAAGAGTACGAAATTGATGTTAAGGAAAGTATCCATGAGTTTATCTCAGTTTCCGTTCCATCAAGAACAGTGCACAACGAAGGTGAATGCAACGAAGACGTAATGAAAATCTTAAGCGAGTATCAGGTATTTACACTGAATGAAGACGGCTCAGTTAAGCCGGATGAAGAGTATGATGACGATTGGGATTCTGATGACGATGAAGAGGATGCGGAAGCATCTGAAGGGGAATTGAAAAATGACCTAGCAGAAACGTTAGAAGATGAATTAGAGACCGATCAACAAGAAGATGAAGACCAAAATGGTGATGATGATTACATCGATCCACGCTGGAACGCATTGAAAGGATTGAAGAAATAATAAGACCTTAAATAAAGTAAAATGGCGCACCCAAAACGAAAGATCTCCAGAACGAGACGTGATAAGAGAAGAACTCACGTTAAGGCGGAGGCGAAGAACATTGCAACTTGTCAAACAACAGGACAACCACATTTATTCCACCATGCTCACTGGCATGAAGGGAAATTGTACTACAAAGGAAAAGTAGTTTCGGAGAAAGAAGTTGCAGTTTAATTCTGTACATTAGTTCTTCTTTATGAAGATAGGTATAGATGTCCTTGGTGGTGATTTCGCTCCTGATGCAAATATTGCAGGCGCGATCTTAGCACGTAAAGAACTTTCAGCGGACACGAAAATTGTCCTGATTGGCGACCAGAATCAGATTCTGAGTGGCCTTTCTTCGTTTAATGAGGATGCCTCCGGTTATGAGATAGTCCACGCACCGGATTTGATCACAATGCACGATCATCCAACGCGCGCTATTCCTCAAAAACCAAACAGCTCTATTGCCATAGGTTTCGATTTATTGGCAAGTGGAGAAATTGAGGCTTTCGCAAGTACAGGAAATACTGGAGCAATGCTCGTTGGAGCCATGTTTAAAATAAATACCGTTCCAGGTGTTATCCGACCTTGCATCACTTCAACGTTGCCTACAATTAACGGGACGAAATCCATTATTTTGGATGTCGGTTCCAATGCAGATTGTAAGCCAGACGTTTTACAACAATTCGCAGTTCTCGGTTCATTGTATTCGAATAACGTTTACGGTGTCGAAAAACCTAGAGTTGCCCTTCTTAACATTGGTGAAGAAGAATCAAAAGGGAATCTTTTAACCCAAACCGCCCATAAATTAATGGCAGGTTCTGACAATATTAACTTTATTGGAAATATTGAAGGACGTGACTTATTTACAGGAGTTGCAGACGTTGTTGTTTGTGACGGGTTTACAGGGAACATTGTTCTTAAACAGGCAGAAGGAATGTACGCCATGTTGAAGAAAAGAGGAGTGAAAGATGAATTTTTGGATCGCTTCAATTATGAAAATTACGGCGGTACTCCTATTCTTGGTGTTAAAGGAAATGTGATAATTGGTCACGGAATCTCTAACGATATTGCAGTAAAAAACATGATATTGCACTCATACGAAGTTGCAAACTCAGGTTTGGCTACAAAAATTAATGAAGCTTTTAATTAGAATATGAAAACGACAGCAGCAATAACAGGAGTTCAAGGATATTTGCCAGAGCATGTTCTTTCCAATGAAGCTTTAGCGGAAATGGTTGATACCAACGATGAGTGGATCACTTCTCGAACTGGAATTAAGGAAAGAAGAATCATGAAAGATGGGGCTTCTTCTGATATGGCAGTTGAAGCGGTTAACGGTCTTTTGAAGAAAACCAACACATTGCCAGAAGATGTTGATTTGGTTATTTTAGCTACTGTAACTCCAGATTATCCTTTTCCGAGTACTGCAAATGTACTTTGCGATAAAACAGGAATGAAAAATGCCTGGGGATTTGATTTAATTGCAGCCTGTTCAGGTTTCATTTATGGATTGGCTACAGGAGCGCAGTTTGTTGAAACTGGAAAATATAAAAAGGTTGTCGTAGTTGGCGTTGATAAAATGTCTTCGATTGTAGATTATCAAGACAGAACGACATGTATAATCTTTGGTGATGGTTGTGGAGCAGTAATGCTTGAACCAAACAACGAAGGATTGGGTGTACAAGATTTTATACTGAAGAGTGATGGAGCAGGAAGAAACTATTTGTTCCAACCAGGGGGAGGTTCAGTAGCACCAGCATCTCACGAAACAGTAGACAATAGAATGCACTTCGTGAAACAAGAAGGAAAACAAGTGTTTAAATTTGCTGTAACGAATATGGCAGATGTTTCCGCTGAAATCATGGAGAAAAACAATTTGACTAGCGACGACGTTGATTGGTTAGTGCCGCATCAAGCGAACCTTAGAATAATCGACGCGACTGCAAATCGAATGGGTCTTGCCAAAGAAAAGGTAATGATCAACATTCAGAAGTACGGAAATACAACAGCTGGAACATTGCCATTGTGTTTGTGGGACTATGAAAAACAATTGAAAAAAGGGGACAACCTAATCTTATCTGCCTTTGGAGGTGGATTTACTTGGGGAGCTGTTTATTTAAAATGGGCGTATAATTCCTAATTTATACTATTTTTATCGCATTAATACTTGAAGAAAATGAATATTAAAGAGATACAAGATTTAATCAAATTTGTTGCCAA
>JAWUWJ010000214.1:0-17210 GCA_034111925.1 Crocinitomicaceae bacterium | reverse complement strand
TAATTTTCTCGCCAAAGGAAGATCTTGTACGAATCGTTGTAATCCTCCAAGGTAATTGTTCCGAAAGGATCTCCTTTTTTAGTGAAACGGTGTTCTGCATCCGATATAATTCCAGCAATTAGAACCTCTTTGTTTCTGTGCTCTTCCATGTTGGTCAGCATCCCGACATATCCATTGCAGAACGAATCGATTTCCAATCTAAAATCATCCAATGGATGTCCAGAGATGAAGATTCCAATGACTTCTTTCTCCTTATTAAGCGCGTAGATATTTCCCCACACTTCAGCTTCAGGAACTAACGGTTCTGGTAAAGTCTCACCGGATCCTTCGTCAAATATGGATGTTTGCGTTGAGTTTTCGGCATCTTGAAAATTCGATCCGAAACGAACAACACTTTCTAAAAACGTTCTTTGGTTCTTTCCTTCTTGGAAATACTGCGCTCTGTGAATTTTTGTAAATCCATCAAAACCTCCAGCGTATGCCATACTTTCAAAGGCCTTTTTACTACAAACTCGAAGGTTTACACGTTTGGCAAGATCAAAAATACTTAGATAATTCCCTCCTTCTTTTCGCTGAGAAATCAACTCATCCACAGGAGCAGAACCCAATCCTTTGATGGCACCCAAACCAAATCGAATGGCTCCGGCAGCATTAACTGTAAATTCATGAATGGATTCATTGACATCAGGCCCGAGAACTTCAATTCCCATGCGCTTGCACTCCTCCATGAAGAACGTTACTTGCTTAATATCGCTCATGTTGTTACTCAACACAGACGCCATATATTCAGCAGGATAATTTGCTTTTAAGTACGCTGTTTGGTACGCAATCCAAGCATAACACGTTGAGTGTGACTTATTAAAGGCATAGGATGCAAAAGCCTCCCAATCCCGCCAAATCTTTTCAAGTGCGTCAACATTGTGTCCATTCTCCTTACCACGCTCAAGGAACGTTGGCTTCATTTTATCAAGAATGTACTTTTGCTTCTTACCCATCGCCTTACGCAGCGTATCAGCTTCACCTTTCGAGAATCCCGCCAGCTTTTGTGACAGAAGCATTACTTGCTCCTGATAGACTGTAATTCCGTAGGTTTCGGATAAATACTCTTCACAAGCATCGACATCATAAACAATCTCCTCTTCGCCATGCTTACGCTTAATAAACGATGGGATATATTCAAGTGGCCCCGGTCTGTACAAGGCATTCATTGCAATCAAATCGGCAAATACAGTCGGTTTTAATTCCCTCATGTATTTCTGCATCCCAGCAGATTCATATTGGAAAATACCTACCGTTTCACCACGTTGGAAAAGCTCGTATGTTTTTTCATCGTCGATTGGAAAATCATCGGGAACCAAATCGACATCTGGATGACGGTATTTCACATTACGCACTGCATGTTTAATCAGCGTTAATGTTTTCAATCCCAAGAAATCCATTTTCAATAACCCTGCATCTTCAGCAACCGAGTTATCGAATTGCGTACAATACATTTGTGAATCCTTCGCCAACGCAACGGGAACGTAATTCGTAATATCATCTGGAGTAATAATCACCCCACAAGCGTGAATTCCAGTATTCCGAACCGATCCTTCGAGTTCTCTTGCACGGTTAATCACCTCAGCAGAAAGATCAACGCCTTGAGCAATGGCTTTCAGTTCATTCGCTTTTTGAATGTCCTCTTGGTTGTTTTTTAACTTATCTCTTAACTCTGGATCCGATAAACCGAACAGTTTTTTCAGTGAAATATCTGGAATCAATTTCGCGATTCTATCGGCATCAAAAAGCGGTAAATCCATTACCCTGGCCGTATCTCTAATCGACGACTTGGCCGCCATTGTACCATAAGTAATAATCTGAGCTACTTGACTAGACCCGTATTTATCGATTACCCATTGAATGACCCTTCCACGGCCTTCATCATCAAAATCAATATCAATATCGGGCATTGAAACACGATCTGGATTCAAGAAACGTTCAAAAAGAAGATCGTACTTGAGTGGATCAATATTCGTTATCTTTAGGCAATACGCAACAACAGAACCTGCTGCCGATCCCCTTCCAGGTCCAACAGAAACGCCCATTTCTCTTGCGGCAACCAGGAAATCCCAAACGATTAAGAAGTACCCTGGATAACCGGTATTTGTAACAGTATCCAATTCAAAATCAAGTCGAGTGGAAATCTCAGAAGTTATTTCTCCATAACGTTCTTTAGCTCCCTCGTAAGTTAAGTGGCGCAAGTAATTGTTCTCACCACGTTTCCCACCGTCTCCAGCATCCAAAGGATCTGTAAATTCTTCCGGAATATCGAAGGCTGGAAGCAATACCTCTCGTGCCAACGGATATTGTTCACACTTATCAATAATTTCATCGATGCTTTTAATTGATTCTGGTAAATCCACAAACAATTCTTTCATCTGTTCTTGCGATTTGAAGTAATACTCTTCATTGTCCAAACCATATCTAAATCCTCGACCTCTTCCTTTCGGAGTCGATACAAGGTTATTGTCTTTCACACACAACAAAATATCATGTGCTTCAGCATCTTTTTTATCTACGTAATACGTATTATTACTTGCAACCAGTTTAACATCGTGTTTCTTCGCAAGACTTATAAGCGTTCCATTTACGCGGTCTTCATTTTCCTGGCCGTGTCTCATAACTTCCACGTACAAGTCTTCACCGAACTGCTCTTTCCACCAAATCAATGCAGCTTCAGCTTGCGTTTCACCAACATTCAAGATCAAACTCGGCACTTCACCATAAAGGTTTCCGGTGAGTACCATAATATCGTCTTTGTATTGCTCAATTGCTTTCTTATCAATCCGAGGGACATAATACATCCCTTCCGTATATGCCATTGAAGCCAATTTGATCATGTTATGATAACCGGCTTTATTCTTCGCCAACAACACCACTTGATACCCATTGTCTTTTTGGGTTTTATCATGCATGTCGCGGCAAACGTTGAATTCACAACCAATAATTGGCATCATTTCAACGCCATCAAATTCTTCGCCCTTTTCTTCCGCTTCTTTTCTTTGATCCTGTATGTCTTTATTGAAATTCGCAACTGCTCTTTCGAAGTGAAATGCAGCCATCATATTTCCTGTATCTGTCAAGGCAACAGCGCGCATTTTATGTTCACCCGCTTTCTTTACCAACCCATTTATATTAATGGTTGACTGAAGAATTGAGAACTGCGTATGGTTGTGGAGATGTGCAAATGAATAATCTGCAAGTTCGCCTAATACTTCTGATTTTGCATCGTCAGAAATTGCTTGCGCTGCATCTGATTCCGTTTTAAGCTTGGCACTTTCCTTTTTAAGGTTCAGGTGGTCAAGTCCAATTAACCCAATTGGGGTTGGATTGAATTCCTTAAAGTTTTCAATGTACCGTTCTTCTTGTTGAAGTTGTTCTGGCAAGAAAACACCTCTACGAACCAATTCAAAGAAACATCTAGTTGTCGCTTCAACATCAGCAGTGGCATTGTGCGCCTCAGAAAATGCACTATCAAAAAGGTGCTTGTGAAGTTCCGACAATGTTGGAAGTTTGAATCGCCCACCTCTACCACCGGGTAACTGACATAACTTCGCCGTAACCTCCGTACACGTATCGAGAACGGCCATATCTCCCATTGGAGTGTCCATCTCATAACGCACGTATTCACATCCCCAAACATTTAAGTCAAACTTTACGTTTTGTCCAACGACGAAAGTTGCTTTCCCTAAATCTTCATTGAATTCGAGCAGAACATCTTTAAGCGGCACACCTTGATCGATTGCGAGCTCAGTTGAAATACCGTGAATCTGTTCTGAATCGTATGGAATATTGTATCCTTCAGGCGTGATTAAATAATCCTTGCTTTCGATTAGCGTTCCCATGTCATCGTGCAACTGCCAAGCGATTTGAACGACGCGAGGCCAGTTATCCGTATCCGTGATTGGAGCGTTCCAATTCCTTGGTAAACCTGTTGTTTCGGTATCGAATATAATGTACATAGTGCGGATTAATTGAGACTAATAAAATTACGGAATTTTCATCTGCGAAGCTCAATAACTAATCAACATTTAACGTGAATTTTCAACAAAAAAAATAGCGGCTCGCTGACAAAATCAGGAACCGCTAAATTCGATATACTTTACGAGCAATTAGTTGGTTTTCGGTCCGCCTTTGCTCACTGGAGTTCCGTCAGCTGGTTTCGCTGTAACATTGCCTTTAATCCGAACTACTTTCGTTGGCGTGTTGGCAGCATTCGATGTGATCGTAACACTTTTGTTAATCGCCCCTGCTCTACTTGTGTTGTACTTTACTTTAATCTTCGCCGTTTTACCCGGTGCAATTGGTTCTTTCGGCCAAGTTGGAACTGTACATTGACATGAACCTTTAACATTTGAAAGAATTAACGGTGCATTACCGGTGTTGGTTACTTCGAAATAGGTAACTCCATCTCCACCAAACGCGACTGTTCCATAATCGTGAACATCTTCGTTGACAGACATTTTTGCTCCGTTTTTAACTTGCGTTTGAGCCATTGCTTGATTTCCAAAAACTCCTACAGCTAGAAGTAATACTAAACATACTTTTTTCATAATTAATCATTTAAATTTAACATGAGTCCAAGGTACGTTTGACGGTATGATTTCGGGAGAGTTTTAACAGCCGTTTAACAGGATTAACAAGGCAATAACAAGCGATTAACAGGAAATTAGGAACTGGATTGTTTGAAACTTGAGAATTTAGAATTTAGATCGTTAGACGATTGCGTCAATTGCTCGAGCTTTGGATTGTTGGATTGTTGGATGTTGGATGTTGGATGTTGGAATTTAGATATCAAAACCGTCTAACAATCTAAATTCTAATATCTAAAAGGTCTAAAGGCCGATCCAAAAGCGAAGCGGTCGAATGATCAAACAATCCTATTAACTCAACACATCTATTGCTTAGGAATAACGCGAACTTTAAAACGGACGAAAGCCTTACCTTTTTTGGTATTTGTTTTAAAGTTGACAATACGATCTTGGAAATCATATTTACCTGCTGTATCGAATGTTACTCGAAGGGGAAATGTTTCGCCTGGCAGGATTGGTTTTGTTGGGAGGTATGCTTTTGTGCAAGAGCATGCAACTTGGTAATCACTTATAATCAAAGGAACCGTTCCAGTGTTTGTGATTGTGTAATTGTGCTCTAAGAGAACACCTTCTGTGGTCTTTGGGAATTTGTGTACAGACTTGTCTAAACTAAATTCCGCCTCCTGTCCGAAGACAAGGGCGGAATTCAATGCTATAATTATGATCGCGTAAAATAGCCTCATTAATTTGATTGAGGACCAGCTGGATTCGTTGGTGCTCCACTTACAGGCTTAGCCTTAACATTACCTTTAATTCTAATAACTTTCGTTGGCTCATTCACCGCATTAGAAGTAATTGTAACACTCTTGTTAATAGCACCTGGACGTTTCGTGTCATACTTTACAGTAATCTTCGAAGTTGCTCCTGGAGCGATAGGATCTTTAGGCCATGAAGGAACAGTACATCCACATGATCCTTTTGCATTTGATATAATCAAAGGCGAGTTCCCTGTGTTTGTAAATGCAAAAGTACATGTACCATTACCACCGTTTTCAACAGTTCCGTAATCATGAACGTCTTTTTCAAATTCAAGTTTTGCTCCTTGTTTAACTTCTTGTGCAATTGCTGTAGTTCCAGCTGTTGCCACAAAAATCATTAGTAAAGAAAATAATGCCTTTTTCATATTGTATATTTTTTTAAGTTTCGAAATACAGTATCAAATATAGTGCAACAATTCCGATTAACATAGTTTTTAACACATCGTTAACAGGCTATTTTAAATCGACCATATTTTGCCCAAGCCTATCTATTAGAGGTGTTTCGACGTTTTTTAAATGATATTCCATTTCTGAAATTTTTTCTTTATTCGCTTTTTTATTCTCTTTCAGCCACAGATTCAAATACTTTTTGATTTTCTCTGTATCTCGTGGACTTATCGAAATTTCATACGCTACGATTTGACTCTCAATGATTTGAGAACGGTCTACAAACTTAGGGTAGTTATCAATCAAAGTGTCCGCATAAGTAGCTGCCATAGCCGCATCGTTCATTCCAGTATGGAGCATAACGACCTTTGAAAGGCAATTGGCTGAATAATCATCCTTCGGGAATTTTTGATAAAAACCCAATAAAACATTCACTAACTCAACCTTCGCCAAATCCGTTTCTTTCGTTTTTTCAATATCCTTAGAAAGCTCGATAACACGCTTTTCTTGATCTGATATTTCATTCTTGACCTTTTCCTTAGGAGTTAATTTCACCTCTTGGGCGCAAGAAATAAGAAGAGTCGTTAATGCAAATACTGTCAGTAAACTTTTCATCTATCGTGCTTTTTTACGTGCTGGAAACTTCATTTTGTAATCGGCTTTCACATCACCTTTAGAAATGTTCTGCAATTTCTTTGAAAGCAATCTTCTTTTCAACGGAGTAACATGGTCCGTGAATAAAATCCCATCTATATGATCGTATTCGTGCTGAATGATTCTCGCTTTATAACCTTCAAACGTTTCTTCTTTTAGCTCCCAATTTTCATCGTAATATGAAACCAAAATTGTCTCATGACGAAAAACTTCTTCGCGGATCGTTGGAATTGAAAGGCATCCTTCAGAAAAGCCCCATTTTTCTCCTGTTTCGCTTTCGATGATTGGATTGATAAAAACTTTTTTGAAATCTTCCATACCCACTGCACGCGGATCTTCTTCTTCATCTTCCTCTTGATCGTAAGCAAATGGACTTCCATCTACGATAAACAGGCGAATGGACTTTCCAATCTGCGGAGCCGCCAAACCAATTCCCGATGCTTCATACATCGTATGATACATGTTATCGATCAGTTCCTCAAGGTCAGGGAATTCTTTTTCTATTTCCTCGGCTTCTCTTTTTAAAATGGGATCACCGTAGGCGACAATTGGTAAAATCATAGTCTTTAATTGTACTGCAAAATTAATGCTTTGGTTCGGATTTCGAAAGATATGTTCTTGGTGATTTATCCTAATGTGGTCTTTATCTATTTACTATCCAGATAAGATTGCAAAATAATCGTTGCGCTTACCTTATCTATAAGGCCTTTTTCCTTCTTCTGTTTTTTCGTCGCACCCGCAGTATGCATAGCGCTAGAAGCCATTTTAGACGTGAATCGTTCATCCAGCAACGCGACTGTAAAAAGGGGGAAATTGTTCTCAACCGCTTCTTTGAGTAATCGAACGTTTTCCGTGACGTGGGAATCTTCGTTATTCAATCTCTTTGGCAAACCAATCACGATTTCATCTACTTTTTCATCCTTGACGAGACTTTTGATTTTCTCCATTAGAACTTTGGACTCAACTGTATCAAGTCCAAATGCGAACATTTTAGCATCGTCTGTAATTGCCAGCCCAGTTCTTTTTAGACCGAAGTCAATGGATAAAATTTTACTCATGGGACAAAGATAGTTTTTTGGATATTAGACCGCTGCGCTTTTAGAGATTAGAATTTAGATATTGGATGCTAAAATCGTCTAACAATCTAAATTCTAATATCAAAAAGGCCAAAACGCCGATCCAAGAGCAAAGCGGTCCAAAAGCCTGAAAGGCGATCCAAAAATCCAATTATCTTTGCACCATAATTATTCAAGATATGAGATCCATAATAGAATCAGCGTGGGATAACAGAGAGTTATTGAAGGACCCAAAAACAGTTGAGGCGATTGAAGCCGTGATTGAAGACATTGACAAAGGGCGACTTAGAGTCGCAGAACCTTTGGAAAATGGTGAATGGCAGGTTAATGAGTGGGTAAAGAAAGCTGTTGTGATGTATTTCCCGATTCGAAAAATGGAAACAATTGAGGTTGGACCTTTTGAGTTTCATGATAAAATGAAATTGAAAACGAATTACGCTGAATTAGGAGTTCGTGTCGTTCCTCATGCGGTTGCTCGCTATGGTGCCTATGTTGCTCCAGGTGTAATTATGATGCCGTCTTATATTAATATTGGTGCGTATGTTGATTCTGGAACAATGGTTGACACTTGGGCAACAGTTGGTTCTTGTGCTCAAATCGGAAAAAACGTTCACCTAAGCGGTGGTGTTGGAATCGGTGGTGTTCTTGAACCTCTTCAAGCGGCTCCAGTAATTATCGAAGACGGTGCTTTTATCGGATCGAGATGTATCGTGGTTGAAGGCGTTCATATTGGCAAAGAAGCTGTTCTTGGTGCAAATGTGGTTCTGACTAAATCGACAAAAATTTTCGACGTTACTGGAGAGGAATCAATTGAAATTAAAGGATATGTTCCTGCGCGCAGTGTTGTTATTCCTGGGTCGTATGAGAAAGAATTCCCAGCGGGTAAATTCAATGTTCCTTGTGCTTTAATTATTGGAAAACGTAAAGCTTCTACTGATTTGAAGACATCTTTGAATGATGCTTTGAGAGAGAATGATGTAGCGGTATAATTAGGAGGATCGTTCGATCCTTTGATTCGCTGCGCAGCGATGTTAGAGAATAGATTTCTATGAATAGAAAAAAACTTATAAGTGGTCTTGTCTTTATTGGCGGGTCAGTTTATTACGGAATTGACCTTTACGAAAGGTTTGTACAATACAATTACGGCTTGACATACGCTGTGACAATGTCAGTAATTGTACTTGTTGGATTTTTGTTGGGGGTTCTTAACCTCTTAGATGCTTTTAATCTGTCTCTATTAAAAAAGGAAAAGTCGGAAACGGATAAAATCCTTGATGGTGACTTGGAACAAGAGTTTCTTTATCCTGACACGCCAGATGCTGATTTTTCAAATTTATTTCGAACAAAATTGGGGCTTTGCTATGTAATGAAAGACAGAATCGTATTGGTTTCTGACGCAGCTGACATCAACCCTGAAAACAAGGTGGTAGAAAAGGATGGTCGACCTGTTTTGATTCTTTTTGCTGCTATAGGGCTGGTATTAATCGGCTTGTCCATTAACAGTCTTTTGCTTCGTTTTAGTGTTTCTAATTTGATTTTTGGCGTGACAGGCGTTTATTTAATCGTGAAAATGATTTTATCCTTTAAGAACTCTGCAACTCCAATAATTCCTCGAAGTCGAATCAAGGAGTTTAAATATAAAAAGTCGCTACCGTTTATAACTAGCGGGTATTTTTCGATTGTCTTTCTGGATCAATATGGACAAACCAAGAAAAGCTTGATGGTTTTGCCTGGAATTTTCGATGAAGGCTCGGCAGAGGCCGAAAAGGCAGTTAAAATACTAAGAGCCGAAGGGTTCATGTCTTAGAAATCGTTAACCTCGAGGGCACAGACAAAATTGAATCACAAAAAAAGCCCCATCTCAGTTGAACTGAAACAGGGCCTTTCCGTTTAGCAGGTAGTGCCTTAATTGAGAATCAACTTCTTCGTTACTCCATTCGTTCGAACAAAATAAACTCCTCTACTTAAATGCCCTGTAGAGACTTGAATTTCTTTGGCTCCAGCCGTGAACTGAAACATTTCAACCAATTGCATTGCAGCATCGAAAATGAAAGCTTCACTTTCCTCCGTCTCTTCTGGGTATCGAATGGAAACTTTATCCGTTGCTGGGTTTGGAAACAAAATATACTCTTCGTCTGATGTCAAGTCCATTACACTTACTGAATGGTCTGAAATTTTACTTACACCCGTACTTGTTGTTACCCAAACAGAATTATCGCTGTCGATATCTAAAGCTCTAATAACTGGACCAACAAGACCGTCGGCAACGTCGTATTCTGTAAAAGTAGTTCCATCAAAAGCAACAACGCCTCCTTCTGTTACTAGGTAATCTACATAAATTCCAATCCAAATATTCCCATTATTATCAATTTCGATATCTTCAATTGGATTCAAAGTATCAGGAGCGGGCAATGTATACATGATTGTATGGTTCGTTTCTTGAACGTTTGAGCTGTTCAAAACAGTTATTCCTTCCGAAGTTCCAATCCACCTTTTATCGCTAGATGTGTTTCTGATTCCTCTAATTCGATCGTCAATCAATCCGTCAGCAGTTGTTATTGGTGTAAGGATTGATCCGTCCCAAATCATTAATCCTCCCAATCCAGATCCCATCCAAACATCACCGTTCGCCATGATTTCAAGAGCAGTAACACCTCCAAACGGAAGTCCATCTGCGGTCCCCCAATTTGTCCATGCTCCATCATAGAAAGAAGCTCCGTTATTTGTTCCAAACCAAACATCTCCATTCGCATCTTCTTCAATGCACTTGATTTGATTGTTTCCTAATCCATCAGCCGTTGTGAATGTCGTCCAACTTGTTCCGTCGTAAACACAGGCACCGAAATCAGTTCCTACCCAAACATCTCCATTGGCTTGCGTCAAAACAGCAGTAATGTTGTCATTGACCAAACCTGCGTCAATTGCATTGGTATGGTCTGTCCAAGTTGATCCGTCGAAAACAGAGACTCCGTTTTGAGTTCCAAACCAAACTACGTCGCTCGCTGTAATGTCTAAGGCGTTAACGTTATCACTCAACAATCCATCTGCCGTTGTGTAATTTGTAAAAGTCTGAGCATGGATTCCGCTGACTAGTGTTACCGCAAGCGCGGCGATTAATTGAATTTTCATGTTCTAAGGTTTAGTGTGTAATGATTATTCTTTTTGTGATTCGCTCGTTATTATAAGTAACGTTTAGGAGGTAAAGACCTTCAGCCAACGCGCTTGAATCGATGACTTGTGTACTGTTTCCTTCCAACGTTAAAGAAGACATTAAATTTCTGCCATCCATGGTAAATAGTTCAATTTCACATGAGGCATCTTGATTTGTTTTAACTGTAAATGACAGGCTAGCAGGATTTGGATAGATGAATATATCAGCAGCAACCAAGTCTCGATCTAAAACCTCATTTGTCATACCTTGCGTGGCAATCATCTCTTGAAAAGTTCCAGTACCATTTGGATACCTTCCGATGGACGTGACTCCTTGTTGTTCACCAACTACAATTGAATCAATAATTTGCGTCGGTCCATAAGACAACCAAAGCGTATCTCCTGCTTCGATACTGAAATCAGCATGGTATATTCCTTGTGTGGAATCATCCAACCAAATTGTTAAATGCTCTCCAGAACCCAACAATTGAATTGGTAAAGGCCATTTCGACAAGTTATTTTGATCGTTCGAAAGACTTAATGCCACTGTTCCAAAAGCGTAATCTGTTGTATTGACCAACTCAATCCAATCGTCGTACTCTCCATATTCATCTGAAATAATTGAGTTTTCTGACATCAATTCATTGATTACGATATCGTTTTCTTTCGCGAAAAATTGAATCTCATAGAACTCAAAAGCTGCTCTAGCTGGTGAAAATCGTCCAGAAGAATCATTCTCCGCGTAGATGTAATATTGAATTAGACTTGAAGGATTGGAAATCAACGCTCCATAAACGGAATCGCCTGCAGTTCCATCTTCATTGATTCCATCGTCATACATTGACACGACGGTGAATAAATCGTTTTCATCAAATCGATAGGCCAAATAGGCATCATTAACGACTCCAGTAATTTTCGCATCAATCCAAAGATCCTCGCCTGCTGTGCCGCCAAAATTGGTATTGAATACATTGCTAATTTCTGGTCGGTATTGAACGCCCGGATACGACAAAATGTAATTCGATCGATCTTCCATTAAATCAACAATCCCAGGATAATCAACCAAATCTGAAACGGTTGAATCTAAATTATCGATGAAATCTACGTAAGTATAAAATTTGTTCGTATCGGCCTGAACGCTGGCATCAATAACACTTTGGAAATACGCTCCTCTCGTTTCAAAAAGTCCGTTGTCAAAATTTTCTTCAATGATAGTAGTCAAATGCGCGATGTACATTCGTTCGTACATCGGGTTTTGAATCACATTGGTAATAAGAGGTCTTGGTTGAACAGAAAAGCTATTTAAATGTTGAAGCGGATCAATTGTTTTTGCTTCTGCAATGGTAAACCCATCCCAATAATCGGAGGCGTCTGTCAATCGATAACTGCCAAACGACATGTTTAAATCCCACAGAATTGGATTGAATTGCCCATGATCATCTTGAAACAGATAATAGTTTTGAGCATATCCAACATAGCTGTCAAAATTAATGACGCTGTAATTGAAAGCATGCATCCACAAGGTTCTATCGATATTCAATATACTCTCAATATTGTTTGGATCTGTGTTTAGGACATCGATAAACTCGTACAGGTTATCCCAATCGTTGTAACCCGTCGATTTCATATTGTACAACGCATGGTAATCATAAGTCTCGGTTCCAGGAGAATTTCCAAGATTGGCGTTCTCCCCATTCAAATCGATGGTTTCCGGATTCCCTTTAACAAAAGTCGTGTTGCTCGACCCAAAGTGTTCGTCTAAGAACTTTCCGTTTACAGCTTCAACATTCGTGTAGAGTCCTATTAAGGTATCGTTGATGTACACATTTGCGTAATTTGCTTTCGATGCGGGCATGTATTTTCGCGCCACTTCATAGGAAAGAACTTCACGAACAAATGAAGGATCTTGAATCACATTACTCAATTTAACTTTATGAAACCCTTGGTGGGCTTGCTCTGAAAAAGCATAATCAAGATCAATATTTAAGGGGTTCTTATTTCTACTGGAGCTGTATGAACTAAATCCTTTGTAGCGAACTCCTACTTTATAGTATGCAATTCCATCAATCGTACAATCTGCTGCGAGACGGAAATCTTCTCCTAAAAGGTAAAGGCTATCCAAGGTTTCATCCCAATTTGAATGCGGGAATTGCAATCGAATTTCCGGGATATGATCAATCGCGTAAAAATCCGATTGTGCAATCAGATTTTTACTTGCTCCAAATGAAAGGATGCATAAAAGGATTGTATAGATTTTTAATTTCAAATTCGTTCTACTTGATTAAAGATAATTTCTTCGTAATTATTTTTTCGTTGTTAAAATTAAGTGTCGCAAAATAAACTCCATCTTCCATTTCTGAAAGATCAAATGATAATCCATTCGTTATCACTTTCACAACTTTACCGGACATATCTCGTACTGAAACAATGAGATTATGTTCACTCAAATTAACTCCATCAATGGTAAACATTCCTGTTGACGGGTTTGGAAACACACTAATATTCGTTAATGTCTCTTCAGACAATGTTGCCGTACCACATGGATTCTCGCCCAACAAGGCAATTATACCGACATGGTCGCATTCGTATCTAAATGCTTTTGAAGGGCCTTCGCTGTAAGTCCAAATCGTTGTTCCACTTGCAGTCTGTTCATACATATATTCTCCCGAAACATTGACGAAAATATTTCCATTTGACATTCTATTACTTGCAGATTGCCCTGTCGCGTTGACTAAACACTCGTGCCTCCAATCGTATGATGATGGTGCAAAAGCGCTTCCAGCAAACGTGTAAGTAAATCCTGATTCAGGAGCTTGAATGGCATCAACGACAGAGCTTCCTCCAGTCCCTGCCTCATTATTGAAAAATTGAATGTAACCTCCGTTTGGTCTACCATCGTCTGTAATCCATCGTGGATCATGAACGGCTGCAGGAATAGTTTGAGATCCACTTCCTCCATAATTCGAAGGATTCCCCCAACGGTATAAGAAATCTCCACCTTTTCCAGAACTTCCGCCAGAATGACTCGCTGCTTCAGCAGTTGTTGTGCTATGATCAATAATAAAGAATTCACTTGCAGTTCGAGACGAAAACACAATTTGATCTAAGTCCTCATTGTGACTAATTCCATTTACGTGGAACCAATCTCCTCCAAACAATGGAATCCATGGCTCAACCGCGTTCACATCCATCAACTCTGGATGGTCCGCAACAACACCATAGTTATCCTTAGAAGCGTCATGATCTTGAATCATATGATCCCACATGTGCCATTCCCAAACGATATCTGCGCTTGAACCGTTTTGTTGAAGTTCAACAAAATGAGTTGGCCATTGATCCGTAGGTGGACTGTCGACTCCTGCTTGGATACATTCTGCTGTGGTTTTAACTTCCCAAGCAATTAGCAGAACGTTACCATTTGGCAAAATCTCTAAATCATGATGCGAAACATGTTCGGAACTTGAATAATTAAACTGCCAAACAACATTTGCACTCGCATCCAATTCTTGAACTATTCCGCCTACAGCTGCCCCAAATATTGAAGCATTAAAATCTACAGCACCACGAACAATATTGCCGTTGTCTTTCAATTTAACTGAATAATTTGCCTGTTCGACACATGCCCAAGAATGAGCGATATTTCCATCCTTATCAATTAAATAAGTTGTGTTTGCTGACGTGCCATTAAACAGCGCATAACCATTGAATATTTGAGCGGTAACATGCTGTGATCCAATAGACAATAAGGCGAAAAATAAAAAACAATTCAATTTTTTCATAAGAGTGCGTTTTAGAAATAAATAACTTTAGTCTAAAAGACAATTAAACTGGGGCATCCGT
Organism: Crocinitomicaceae bacterium; assembly: GCA_034111925.1. Taxonomy (GTDB): domain Bacteria; phylum Bacteroidota; class Bacteroidia; order Flavobacteriales_D; family Crocinitomicaceae; genus UBA4466. Next base: position 2,714 of record JAWUWJ010000214.1, on the reverse strand, counting down.
TGGGTCTCTTCTTATCCCCCAAGCCAATTCAATGTTATTTATAACGTACCACATAGATAGGATTATTCCACCAATACCAATCTTTTTGTCACAATACTTTTATCTCCAAAATTTAAAGTAGCGAAGTAAACGCCATTCGTCATTGCTGATAAATCAATCTCTTGTGCATTGCTCCTTTCGAAAACAACCTTTCCATAAATGTCAACAACACTTACAAGAACATCTTGGTCCAAAACGTTCACACCATCGATAATAAAGACACCTGTTGATGAAGGATTTGGATAAAATTGAATTCCGTCTAATGTTTCTTCAGAAAGAGAAAGTAAATCACAAGGATCTGTTCCAAGAAGAGCAATTATTCCTGCGTCACCACATTCGTATCTAAAAGCTTTCGTTGGACCCTGGCTGTATGACCAAATTACGATGTCATTTGCATCAACTTCATACATGTATTGATTTGAAACGTTAACAAACGTATTTCCATTTGACATTCTATTGTGTGATGATTGCCCTGTTGAATTTGCCTCGCATTCATGTCTCCAAGCGTAAGTCGAAGGACCATAAGAAGTTCCAGCCATTGTATACATAAAACCTGATTCTGGAGCTTCAATTGCATCAACTACTGACGAACCGCCTGTTCCACCTTCGTTATTAAAGAACTGAATATAACCTCCATTTGGTCTTCCATCGTCTTCAATCCATCTTGGATCGTGAACCGCTTCACTAATTGTTTGCGCACCTGCAGAACCGTAGTTGGAAGGCTTTCCCCATCTGTAAATAAAGTCACCTCCTACTCCAGAGTTACCTCCTGAATGACTTGCTGCTTCTGCCGATGAAGTGCTATGATCAATGATTATAATTTCACTTAAGAACCGAGAACTGAACACCAATTGATCTAAATCTTCATTGTAATCAACTCCATTTACGTGGAACCAATCACCTCCTCCTCCACCAGGTCCACCGCCACCGCCGCTTACTGAAAGAAGGTTAATATCCATTAATTCAGGATGATCCGCAACGACACCATAGTTGTCTTTTGAACCGTCATGATCTTGAACCATATGATCCCACATGTGCCATTCCCAAACGATATCTGCGCTTGAACCATTTTGTTGAAGTTCAATAAAATGAGTCGGCCATTGATCCGTAGATGGACTGTCTACTCCTGCTTGTGTACATTCTGAAGTGGTTTTAACTTCCCAAGCAGTCAGAATTACATTTCCATTGTCCAAAAGTGTGATGTCATGGTGCGAACAATGGTCAGCATTTGAATAAATATATTCCCAAACAACAGTTCCAGAAGGATCAATTTCTTGAACCATTCCACCAATTGCTGCACCTGTCAATTGATTTCCATTATATACACCGCCTCTTACGATGTTTCCATTTGGCTTTAACAATACTGTATAGTTACAACTAACACTGCTCGACCAAGAGTGAGCTATGTTTTGATCTTTGTCAATTAAATACGTTGTGTTTTGATTTTGGAGATTGTAGAGTGCGTAACCATCGAATGTTTGACCGAATGACGACCAAGCAAAAACGAACGTAAATACACAACTCAGTAGCAAGGAGTTCTTCATAGTTCTTTAACTTTTAGTTAATGTTAAGTTCTTTTAGATGCCCATTAAATCAAAAACTTGCGGTGCACGAAAAAAAAATAAATTAATAAGTATAAATAGATAGACAAATGAAAACGTAAAAGGTTTAATGAGAGGGCTATAATAAAAAATAACAGCTTATTAACAGTAAATAAAGGTGTAAATATGTTAATTGGCACGTAATTTGAAACCTTAATGAAAAAATTGAGTAAATTGCTCATACTAACAAACAATTATTTTATGAAAAAAGTTTTATTCTCAATGGGTGCTATGTTAATGATCAGCACAGCCTCAATAGCCCAAACGCCTGTAGGTCAAGGAAATTTTATTATTGATCCGTACATAGGATTAATGCAAAGTAACATGCTTCGAAGCGAGCCAACGATTGATTTCAACGGTGTTACAGATTGGAAATTAAATGGAGGTCAATTGGGTTACGGTGGACGTTTTGAATACATGCTTGCTGACAACTTCGGTTTAGGTATTGATGTAAACTACGTTAAGTCTGGAAGTAACTACAACTATGTTGGAACTAACGATCTTGGTGAAGCAACAATTTACAACTGGGATTATACGGCTAAAAAATTACGTGCAATGATTCGTATGAATTACCACTTCGTTAACACAGATCGTATTGATGCGTACACTGGATTAGGACTTGGTTACAAAAGTACAAATCGTACGTGGACAGATACTAACCCTTTCTCAATTGATGATCTAGAGCAAGGATCAGCTTTAGTTCCTGTAGCGTTTAGATTGGCAATTGGAACAAGAATTTATTTCACTGACAACATTGGAATGATGATTGAACTTGGTGCTGGTGGTGGAACACCTCTTCAAATTGGTCTTTCTGCAAAATTCTAAGACACAATTTATTTTATTCAAAAGGGGCTCTCGATTTCGAGAGCCCCTTTTTTACACACTATTACTTAAACATTACTGCGAGTAGGTGATTCAAAATCAACACCTAAATAGGATCACAACAAAAACCTGTGGAGTAAAATCTAAATAAGAATATCGATCTTTGAATCCTAAAACAAATTAGTTGGAGGAATTAGAATTACTTAAGCTATTGTTGCCTGAATATTTGATAGACTATTATCAGGTGATGCG
>JAWUWJ010000213.1:0-13508 GCA_034111925.1 Crocinitomicaceae bacterium | reverse complement strand
ATATAAAGAACAGTTTTTGGCAAATATGAGCCATGAAATTAGGACTCCCATGCATGCAATTTCTGGAATGGTTAAAATTTTGGAACGAAATGTACATCCAAAATCTCAAGATCTATTTCTTAATGCCATGAAAGTTAGTTCAGATAACTTGGTCGTTATTTTGAATGATGTGCTTGACCTTTCGAAAATTGAAGCGGGTAAGTTGGATATTGAATCGATTCCAATAAATCCGGCCTCCGTTGTTGATAATGTTGTTCAAATATTGAAATTTAAGGCGGAAGAAAAAGGACTGAAGTTAGATTTTAAAAGCGATCAGGATGTGCCGCAATTAGTGATGGGTGATCCCACTAGGTTGAACCAAATATTAATTAATTTGGTTGGGAATGCTATTAAGTTCACAGAGAAGGGGAGCGTAGAGATTCTTCTTCAAAATGAAGATGGCCAATTGAGGTTTTCTATAGAAGATACTGGAATTGGAATTCCTGAAAATCGTAAATCACATATATTTGAGGCGTTTGAACAGGTGAAAGATTCCGAGAATCGTCATTTTAACGGCACTGGTTTAGGGCTGAGCATTTCAAAACAATTAACACAACTACAAGGGGGTAAAATCTGGTTGGAAAGCGAGAAGGGAATCGGTAGTACTTTTTATGTCGAATTCCCAATCGTTAGCGCAGCGATAGATGCGATCAGTCATAATATTATATCGGATGATCGTCTTAGAGCAATGGCTGAATCACTCCAGGGTATTCGGATATTATTGGCTGAAGACAATGCCTTTAATCAAATGATTGCTTGTGATGATTTGTTATATTACATAAAAGATGTAAAGATAGATGTTGTAGAAAATGGCGTTCTTGCTCTTGAAAAGTATAATTCAAATAACTATAACCTTATTCTAATGGATGTGCAAATGCCTGAAATGAATGGATTTGAATCGACAAGACAAATAAGAACAATAGAAAATTCCAAAGGGAAAGAAAAGGGTGTTTCAATTATTGCTATGACGGCAAGTTTATTGAAATCAGAAATTAATAGCTGTTATGATTCAGGAATGGATAGTTATATTCCAAAACCATATAATCCATCTGAATTAATTGGCGCTATTTATACTGAGTTGAGAAAGGCATAATAATTTCGTTTTAAAAGGATGACGGTATATGGAGAATAAAATAAAAAGTCTAATTATTGATGATGATCCTTTTATTATGGAATTGCTGCAAGACAAACTCATGCAGCACCTACCTGAAATTGAAATAATCGCTACTGCAAATAGTGGTACTGAGGGATTAAAAAAAATAGCCGAATTCCAACCCGATTTAGTTTTCTTGGATGTGGAAATGCTTGATATGACCGGTTTTGAAATGCTTTCTCAATTAAAGACCATTCAATTTCAAACCATCTTTATAACGTCCTATAACCATTATGCCATCAAGGCCATTCGATTTAACGCCTTGGATTATTTATTGAAACCAATTGATCTCGGCGAGCTAAAAAAAGCCGTAAAAAGGTATAAAGTTAAAAGTGAAGCAGGATATGATACTATTAATACGGCTTTACACAATTTGCAAACGACTGATATGTCAGAGCATAAATTAGTGTTAAGAACTCAAGAAGGAGAGGTGAAGCTAATTTTGAAAGACATCATCCGGATTGTTGGGGAACGGAATTATAGTTATATCTACTTGACAAATTCCAAAAGAAAGTTGGTGACAAAAACATTAGCAGATATGGAAGACCTATTAAGTGACAAAGGTTTTTTTCGATGTCATAAGTCATTCTTGGTTAATAGACTGCACATTACATCACTGGTGAATAGTGTTACCTTAAAAATGTCAGATCAAATTCAAACCCCAATCTCACGACGTAAAAAAGAATCTTTTAAAATTTGGTTTGAAGCTCTAGTTTGATAAACCACTAAAATAAAGCAAGGTCCTTCTTCCGAAGTAGCCAATGCTCGACCGCGGTTTTAATTTAAGAATTACTCTTAGACGAGAATCATCCGTTTTCACAGTTAAAGATTTATTCCAAGGTGGCCATCGGTCACCTTTTCCTTTTTGAATATATACGAGTTCGCCGTTAGATCGGTCGTAAGAACAATTTTTTACCATTTGATAAACGAATGGACCGTTTGATAAACAACTCTTTTACAGGCTAGATAAACTACATATTTTTGCTGTAGCTACTAATGGCTTTAAACGAATTTTATAAAAAACACATCCGATGAAAAAAAACACATCCGATGAAAAAAAACACATCTGTATTATTTTTCTTGATATTTTTTGCCTTTAATGGGATTTCTCAACAATTAACATCACCAATGGACTTCCTGATAAACAGCCCAGGAAATGTTTCAGGAGAACTGGACTATACAGGACCGGTCGATTTTGGGCCAACAACATTGAGTACCGTTACAGGGGACTTGGAATGGGCGTATACCAGTGGCGGAGATTCTTTGGCGTGTACAACTGTAGTTACCAATTTAGCAGGAAAAATAGCACTCATTAGAAGAGGGAGTTGTACTTTCACTGCTAAAGTTTACGAAGCACAATTACAGGGAGCTGTTGGCTGCGTTATATTGAATACCTCAAATACTCCCGTCCTCATGGCGGGCGGACCCAATGCAGGACTAGTAACGATTCCTACGGTCTTGATTAGTTATGACGATGGAGAAATGTTGATTGCTGAAATGGAGCTTGGAAATACAGTAAATGCATCGTTCTTCGTTCCAACTGTGCGCAATGCTTCAATCTCATGGGCCTATAAAACACCAATTCATCAAATTATTCCTCACGAATTCATGGGAATGAGTGTTTACAATAGCACAGGTGTGTCTCAAACAAATATAGCAGCAACGCTTGAGATAACAGATCCTTTGGGGGGGGGGTACAAATTTTAACTCTCAGATAGCATCAATTGCCCCAGATGTAGATAGCTCAATCGTATTTCCTGGGACTTTCACACCCACGGTACTTGGAGTGTATTACGGTAAACTTAAGTCTTCTTTAAACCCAAATGACTCCATTGTTGTGCCGTTTGAAATTACGGAAAGTACATTCAGTCTGGATAACGGAAGTATCAGTGCGGCAAAGGGATTTGGATCAGATGATGGTGGTGGCTTTCAGGCGTACCCATTTAGAAGCGATAGGGGAGCTGTGTTTAACTCTGGACCAAATGGATTTGCTGGAGATTCTATAGTTGCAACGTTTGCTTTCGAAAATCCAGGTGCTTTTTTAGGAGAAAGTTTCTCGTATTTTCTTTATGAAGCTCAATCAGTTACATCATGGTTTGATTCGCCATCAGGTTCTTCAGGTTTATTTGGAGGGTCGGGGAATGACTATGGTTTATCAACCATAATTGCAAGTGCGCAACATATTATTACTGTTGCAGATACACTGTCTCCTCACTTGTTGATATCAGAAACATTGAAAGACTATAATCTTACCTCTAATCTAAACAACTTGTTGCCCAATCGTCAATACATGCTCGTGGTTAGATATGATGTAACCGGAACCGTTTTTGAATCTCCAAAATTTTCATATACGCATAAAGAAGATTTTATTGGGGCAGACGAAACGGTATATTCTGAGGATTGGCTATACATGGCAGGCTATGAAATTAAGCCAGCACCTATTCTTCGACTCAATCTGGTATCATGTCCAAATAGCTCGTCTATTGATACGCATATAGCATGTGATTCATATACGTGGATAGATGGAATCACGTATACGGCAAGCAATAATTTTGCAACCCAAACACTTTCTAATGCTGCAGGGTGTGATTCAATTGTAACGCTTGACTTGACAATAAATTCAAACTCTTCCACTGATGTTCAATCGGCTTGTGACTCTTATGCTTGGATGGATGGAAACACGTATACGTCATCCAACAATAGCGCGACTTATGTTCTAACAAACGGTGCTGGTTGTGATTCTACTGTAACTCTTGACTTGACGATAAATTCAAATGCATCAACTGATACGCATGTAGCATGTGATTCATACATTTGGATCGATGGAAATACATATACTTCGTCAAACAATAGTGCTACTCAAATTTTAACAAACAGTGCGGGTTGTGATTCTTTGGTAACACTTGATTTAACCATTAATGCGAATGCTTCAACGGATGTTCAATCTGCTTGTGATTCGTATATGTGGATTGATGGTAATACGTATACATCATCAAACAATAGTGCAACTTATGTGTTGATAAACAGTTCTGGTTGTGATTCTATAGTGTCACTTGATTTAACAATCAATGCGAATGCTTCAACGGATGTTCAAACAGCGTGTCAATCCTATACTTGGATTAATGGAAACACCTATAGCTCCTCTATAAATACGATATCGCACTTATTGACAAATGCATTTGGTTGTGATTCTATAGTAACATTAGATTTAACCATATCTTCAGTAGATTTAGGGATAACTGAAAGCAATAACATTTTAATCAGCGGATCAAGTTCGGGAACCTACCAATGGCTTGACTGTTCTGATAATTATGCTGTGATCCCAGGAGAAACTTCTCAATTGTTCTTTCCTACTGTAAATGGTGATTATGCAGTAAGAGTTGAAAATAGCTTATGCATCGATACTTCGGCTTGTCTTACAGTAGACTATGTAGGCCTAGATCATCTACTATTGGAAAATGAATTAACAATTTATCCAAACCCATCAATAGATGGAATGTTTAAAATTGATTTCAGTGGGGAAATACAAAAAATCGAAATAATGGATCTGGTTGGAAGAATGATCGTTTTACCTAGTGAGAACAATAATGAACTAATCGATGGTTCACAATTTGCCTCAGGGAAATACTTGGTTAAGTGCCATACGAACAATGGAGTAATTGTAAAAGAGATTATTATTTCAAGATAAATCTAGAAATAACAAAGAGAGAAAATACTCTTTTCAGTTTAACTGGAAAGAGTATTTTTTTTGCCTTTAAATCCCAGGAGAACTATTTAGAGGCACATGATAAAGTCCTTAATGAGAAAACACGAATGCTATATCTTGACTAGAAATTCATATAGAATTTGAAAAGTAAAAAACCAATCGCGATTATTAATCATGATCAGCATGAGATTTGCTGGTTGCAAATGCTTTGTCTTTTCCGGGTTGAATTTTAAATTCCAAAGTTGTTACCTGCCTCAATTTTATTTTTAAATACAAAACGAATTGACCGTTTGATCAGTAGTAAGGACGATCTTTTTACCATTTGATAAACGAACCTACCGTACGATAAACAACTCTTTTACAGGCGAAATAAGCTACATATGTTTGCTGTAGCTACTAATGGCTTTAAACGAATTTTACAAAATACAAACTCAATGAAGAAAAAAACACTCGTATTATTTTTGCTGCTTACTGCGCTAAATGTATCCGCGCAGGACGTCGTTTCCACTCAAGGAAATTCATACTCCAATGGAAGTGGAAGTATAGATTTCACAATTGGAGAAGTAGTAATTAACACAGGAGATGATGGAACACACACCATCGCTCAAGGCTTTCATCAAACCAATTGGAACTTCCTCGGATTGGAAGATCATGTATCCAGTTATGAAGTCTCAATTTTCCCAAATCCAACTTCAGCTGTATTGAACATTCAAACGAGTTCGTTCGAGAATGTGACTTATACACTTTATGATGCAATGGGAAAAATTGTTTTGCAGGACAAGCTTTCTGCAGCTCAAACTCCAATTCAAGTAAGTCAATTGGCTCCAGGTGGCTATTCATTGATCTTGAATAATGAAACACAAAATTTAAAAACATTTAACCTTATAAAACAAAATTAAGATGAAAAAGATAATACTATCAATCGTAGCAATAGCAACAATCTCATTAACCTCTTTTGGTCAAGCACCAGAAGGATTTCAATACCAAGCTGTCGTAAGGGATGCTGGTAACCTTATACTTGACAACCAGGCGGTTGGAGTACAATTAACTATCCAACAAGGTAGCATCGGTGGAACAGCAGTTTATACCGAAACGTTTGCACCAATATCTAACGCTTTTGGTTTGGTGAACCTTCAAATAGGAACTGGAACAACTTCAGATGATTTTACAACTTTAGACTGGGCAAATGGACCTTATTTTATTGAAACAGCTATTGATGCAACAGGAGGTACAAGTTATTCAGTAATGGGAACAAGCCAATTAATGAGTGTTCCTTATGCGTTGTACGCAAAGACTTCAGGAAATGGAGCGGGACCAGTTGGTCCAGCAGGAGCAGATGGAATCGACGGTGTAGATGGAGCAGCAGGATCGCAAGGTGTTGCAGGAAATGATGGTGTTGATGGTGCAACTGGACCACAAGGTGTTGCTGGAAATGATGGTGTTGACGGTATGGATGGAGTTGATGGAAATGACGGTGCAACAGGAGGTTACCCAGTGCATACGATCGGCGAAAACTATGGCGGAGGAATTGTATTTTATGTGTACGATGGTGGTCAACATGGATTAATAGCAGCTCCTAATGATCAAGGAACATCAGTATCATGGGCCAACGGAACCCTTAAATTCACAGGCTCAACGGGTGATGGATTAGACGCTGGTGCAATGAACACTGCTATGATAGTAGCCTCACAAATAGCTGATAATCCTACAGGAAATTTTGCCGCAAAAGCTTGCGCAGAGTATTCAGTAACGGCTGGTGGTATTACGTATGGCGACTGGTATATGCCTTCAAAGTACGAGTTGAATCTATTATACTTGCAAGAAGCCGTGGTTGGTAATATGGCTATTGCTGGCTATTGGAATTCTTCGGAATCTACTACAAATCTTAACGGTGCAGGGATACAGTTTTTCGATACTGGTGGCCAGAGTACTTACAACAAGAACGGGAGTTACTATGTTCGTGCAATTCGCGCTTTTTAACAACGCATGGCAACATTGAAGTATTTTATCCATTTTAAGAGTATGCAAGCCCTTCCTTCATGGAGGGGCTTTTTTTGTGTTTTCGGGAATAATTGTGATTGCTTATAACGTTTTGAACCTACGCAGCGTGCTGGCTACAAAGGTTGTTTTTTCGAAGATAGAGATTGTGTTTTTAACACAAAAGTGATCTTTCGAAGCATAAACCCGCATGGGGTGCAGGTGCTGTTATGCGTAGATACATCTACTCAATAGTTACATAAAGGATTAACGCTGCTTCATCAACTTTATGTACTTGAATGTTTGTTTTGAATTTTTCATGATTAATTTCGAAAGTAGTTTCTGTGTAGTCTTTAAAATCACCCTTTAATAAGTAAGCCTGCTCACAACAAATGAACTCTTCTTCATCACGGACTACCCATGCTCCTGTTGGTTCACTCTCAACGTTTTTTCTTAGGTCAACACCGTACTCTTTCAATATTTTAAAAATAGCAATGGGTTTCTTTATGAACTCTTCCTCATAATATTTACAATCCTCGCAATCACACCCCTGCATAACTCTCGATTGAGCCGTGTAGAATTTTTCCGTTTCAATTCGGTCAATTTTTGAGGTTATATTATCAATTTCGGGTATCATTTTCATTACGTATAACGATCAGGGCTATGCTTAGTACGGCTCTAAACTAGCACTTGTCTTTCGAAGATAAAAGAAAGTGGCGAGCATTCGCATATGATTTTCTGAATTTAAGTGATGTCGCGAAGCACAAGTCCTTATGGCTATTAGCGGCTGTTATGCTCGGCTTTCTTCTTAATATTCCAAATTTCCTTAAAACCAATAATAAATACAATTAAAAAAAAGCCACTACCACAAATATTAGTAAATCCAAAAGTTCTATTTTGACTATTAATATTGTCAAGTGTTAGAAGCTTGTTGTTTTTCCATGTGAGTGAATAAATTGGCGTATAATGTAGTTTTTTGGACTTACGGAACCCTTCTATTACCCCCCATGATTTAGTTTCAGATTTGAATAATTCATAATCAGACTTTAAAAACCCAATTGTAACCTTTGAATCGGGTTTTAACCTAGATAGTGTTAGTTGCGCTTTCTTCGTCTCGAAATATTCAATAGGTGTTTTGAAGCTGCGTCCCTGATATTTATTTAATCTAATTACAATATGAGTTTGTGAGTTTTTTGAACCTCCAGTTGTTTTTTTTGATGGTGTTTCTGCAATATAATCATCGACTAGAATAATATCACTTTGTTCAATCGCTGTCAAGGTTTCGACAAGTCCGTATAAAATACCCATGGATGTTGCAACTATTCCAGCTCCGCATATAAATAATAAGGAAAATCTGTTCATTATTGATAGCTACATTTTTTTTGACTAACACTTTACAATGGGCATCTCTCGAACATGGCGCACCGAAACCTTCTATTGTGTATAACGGTTCTCGGCTGCGCTTTCGTGCCGATCTCTCGAATATAAGCTTTTCGGCATGAAGAATAAGCGATGTTAGTAACTTCAGTTAGGTTATTTACTTTGATTTTCTACAGCATTTTTCAATCTCTAGCCTTAACAGCTATTCCATAAATTTGATTCGAATATTCCTCAAAGGAAAACAATATTTGTACTCTATTCTTTCCATTAGAATTTCTAAATCCAATATGCCTGTAATCGTCATTATTGTAGGTTTTAATTTCAAAACCTTCGAATTTATTGTAGTCACCGTCTGTTAGTTCGTCGAACTTTTTTATATAGCGCTTATAATCTACTTGTTTTCTCGTTTGTTCGACAATAAGGCCGTAAAGGGTAGGGAAGTCTCTGGAATTTATAAGTTCAATATGGTTATTGAAAAAGTTTAGTTTCTGAAAAACTATCTTCATTTCTTGATTACTCAACTCTAAAACAAATTCTGATTCAAACTTAACTTTATAAAAATCATAAGAAATTCCTTTTTGTTTTAAACCTCCGAATACATCAAGAAGTATCTTCCCACATGGTATTTCATCAAAAGAATCGTAATCAGTACTTAAAATTAACGTATTGCCATATGCCATTGAGTCAACTTCAAAAGTCAACTCACAATTGTTTAACTCAGCAGTAGTATTAACAATTTCTTCGACGATATTAGGTTCGACAGGTTCTTGGCATCCATAAGTGCCGAGTAAAAATACGACCAAAGTGAACAACAACTTAATTTCTTTCATCAATTATAATTCTATAGTTTTCTTGTTATTTCAAGACGCTTGCAGATGGTTTTCAATTGCTATTAACGTTTCTAAGCTATGCGCAGTAAGGCTTATTAACTTAGGATGTTTTTTCGAAGATAAGAATAGTATTGTTAACACATAAGTGATTTCTCGAAGCATAAACCCGCATGGGGCGTAGGTTGTGTTATGCACTTTAATAATCAGGTGTTAATCTTCAAAATACTGCTATCTCTTAAATGAACTCTTTAAAAATATTCATTTCAAGCTCTCATTTTACCGATTAATGCCAATCTTTTCTGAGTGTTTCATGATGTAAAAAGGTATTTGTTGCAAAACACCAAGGAGATAAATGAGTACTTATACTTATTGTGGCAATGAGGCATTATATGTAATTTTGAGTGAAATTAATTTTTATAATAGTTACCCAACAGAGTATTTCAATTAGACTTAATTAATATTACTATGAATAATTTGAAAATAACCTTTACTTATTTAACATTAGCCTTAACTCTTGTGTCCTGTTCAGAAAGTGAGTCTGGATCTCAGACAAATCAGAATATAGAGATTTCAGAGGATGGCTCAGAAATAAATAATGCCATTGTAGGAGAGTGGATGGCAGAAGTCAACAATAAACCTTATCGACTTTTTGCCAAAATTGAAGGAAAGTATGTAATAATTGATGCTAAACGTGATGGATATATAGGTCAAAAGGTCGCAGGAGTTTACAATCCTGATTTCACGAAACTTACTGGAGAGGGAGATTTATTGTATATAGAAAGTTCAGATAGACTTTTTTTTAATGGGAGCGAATTCCGAAGAGTTCATTAATTGTTAGGATTCAAGACTAAGGAAGGGGCTTTAAATTAGCTGGGATATTTTCGTTTTCCTGCACCTGTCAAGATTGTTTATCTGAAATGACACACTCCAACCTTTTATTGTACATAACGGCTGAAGCTACGCAACATGCGACTCTTTACCAAGGTTGTTTTCTCGAAGATAATAATAGTTTTGTTCAGTTAGAATGATTAACCGAAGCGTAAACCTGCACTGGGGTGTAGCGCGTGTTAGTAACTTACTTGTTTACATCAATAGGGTAGGTAATACTATAAGATCCGACTGCGGAATTGTATTTCGGCCCCAAGATACTACCAAGTGTATCGAAGTATGCGTCTTCAAATATCACGCGATTTGATTTTATATAAGGTTGAACAATAAAATGATTTTCGGTATTTGTTGAATCAATAATCATGTAAAATTCATTTAATTTGACTTTTATAATTTTAATATTTTTGGACCTAGAGAGAATTTCAGTGGTATGACATTTTGCTAACAACTGATTTGAACTTTCGAATTTCAGGGTAACTTTGACGGTGTCTCCGCTATGATTTTTTTTAGAGTTTGTCTTATGTGTGTATTTAATGTGAAATTTTTTTTGTGAGATATCTAATTCATACTCACTCCGACTAAGTGTGTCAACTTTATTATTTGAATTATCATTCATTTTAACCCTCTTGGTTTGTGGCTGAGAACAAGAGCAAATTGATAATAGGAGTAATACGTAAATTAACTTTCTCATTTTCATTCATGGGTTTAAGTGCGTTGTTGATATATGCAAAAGAACCTCTGAAACGATTCAACAACTCAATTTCAATTAATTTAAACGATAATATGTTGTCATGACAAGGAATCACGTTAAATGTGACGAATTTAGCTGAAATAGTGACGAAATATATTAAAATTGGTCTAGGGTATAGGTGACCTCTCGAATGCAATGTTTCAATTGTAGCTAACGGTTCGCCGCTAGGAACCGTACGGTTCTTAACTAGAGGTTGTTTTCCGAAGATAAGAAAAAGCGATTAAGCTTTTGAGTATAGTATTGTTAACACATAAGTGATCTCTCGAAGCATACACCCGTATTATCGCATAGGTTGTGTTAGTAACAGCTTCAATCAAAACCGTTAAATATAATTTCTCCGATAGTTTTACTTTTCCAATATTTGATTTGTTCTATCTCACTTTTACCAAGCTCGTTTAATTCTTCTTTGTCGAAAGTTCTTTCAAGAATTTGCGGATTCATGGGTAATTCAGGACCTCTTATACTTCTAATTTGTAAATACAATTTGTGAGGAAATTCTAAATATTCGTGATTCATCCATGTGCTACTCTTAGTGACAAGTGCTAAATTCCAATTAGAAGAGTTGATGAGCATATTAAACTCGCTGTTGTTTTCTTTATTAGTGAATGGAACCGTCCAAAAATTTGAAGATGGAGACGGTGGTGTGACACTTTTGAAATCTGGTATAAATGGGAACGCAAATCGTTTAATAAATGTGCGAACCTCATTTTCTGAAATATCCACAGCAGAATCAAATCCAGTAATTCCTTTTTTAAGTATTGTCATAAATCCTAATTCTCTAGCACAAACCAATCATCAAAACATTCGCCATTTTCGTCAACGTCATATTCATAGAATCCGATATAGTCTGTATCATCGAATTCTTCAAATCCTTTGCAATCATATAGGCTAAGTCTTGTTTTAACACATGGTACGTGTCGCCATTCTCTATCATTCACTAAAAACTGAGAGTGGAATTTAATTCGAATGTTTTCTCGAAGAACTCCACCGAGTGGTTCAAGTCCTATTTCCAATTCTTCTTTAATGCAAGTGTCAATTGATTTATTACAACCTTCAAAAGTCTTTTTAATCAAATCATGCTTCTCGCTAAATGCATTTAAAACATCGGTAATCTCTAGGATACTATTTTTCGCGCTCACTCGGGTGTGATTTTCAATTGTTACTAACGTTCAGGGCTATGCATAGTACGGCTCTAAACTAAGATTGTTTTTTCGAAGATAGGAAAAAGCGATTAAGCTTTTGACTATAGTATTGTTAACACATAAGTGATCTCTCGAAGCATAAAGCCCGTATTATCGAATAGGTTGTGTTAGTAGTAGCTCTATCCGCAACCTCCGCATCCGCCACATCCTCCGCAACCTGAGCATCCAGAATCACCTGCACACCCAGAATCTGATCCACTATCACCAGAGTCATCAATTCCATCAATGTCATCAACAGATTCTACAAAAATTGGAGTAGATATAGTCGCTAAATCAAAATTGGTTTCTGACACATGAATTGGATTAATCAAGTATAAAGCACCATAATCATAAACAGATGGAAATCTCTTTGAATCGTTTTTTGTATTGGTCTTATTCAGATCATCTAAAACTTTGAGTTTAGAGAAGTCGATACCTTTCAATAAAAGTACATTTCCGTTTAAAGCAATTATTTTGTCACCGACTGTAATAGAGGACTCATCCGAGTTCAATTTGTTGCTTGTTCTGGTTAAATGACTTAAAATTTTAGTCTTAAGCTTTTTACCGTTGGCGTTAATGCTTTTTGTACCTATGATCCATTGAAATAAATTCGCGGAGAAGTAATCCTTGAGGCGCTCATTATAAATGTATTTAATCTTGTAATTACCTGTTGATTTAATCTTTTGAAAAGAACTTTTGATCAGGTTGTTAAGACTAATTTTAATCGTCTTATCTTTTTCGAATATCTGAGTAAACAACTTTTCGTGTATCAAAAGAGTAGAAGAGCTGAATTTTGGGCCTTGACTGATTAATATGGAGTCTTCTGTAGGTTCTGCAATAAGGATTTTTCTCATTACCAAATCAAGAAATGTCAATCTTGCCAATTCGGATGCTTTTGAAGAATTCGGTTGAATTATCAGAAGTGTTTCTGCTGGGGATAGATGTCGCCATTCGCTCATTTTTTCAATTTCAATTTTGGTAAAATTAAGAAGCGATGTTTATTGACTCTTTGAAAGTTAATTTCCGAGAAACGTATTTTTTTATCGGGCCAAATATCATCAGGAGCAGTTATACCAAAAACATCAAGATATTTGACTAGGGTTCCTTCATATAGATCGTGATACTTCATTTTTTCTTGTTTACCTCCTTTTGTAGGACCATGATGTATGTCTTTTTCTAGAATGGTTTTACAGAAATCTAACCAATATGATCTTGTATACAACAAATGTAGATGCCACACTTGATCAACTTGGTCTGAGGGAGTTAGTGGGCCATCAGTAATACAAATTAGAAACATAAACTTCTTGTATTCTTGTACTGTGCGAATTGCATAGTCCATTAACCATCCATTTTCACGGCACAAGCGGTCAGTAAAGGAAAACTTGGAGGAATGATCATCAAGATCAAATCTTTGAATATTTCCCCATAAAATACTTTCTTTATCGGTCATCGTAATTACTACTAACGGTTCTCAGCTAAGAAGTCGTAAGGACTTTTTACTGGAAATGAGTTTTAAAGATAAGAATGATTTTCTACCATAATTTAAATTACGAAGCATAAACCCTTATGCTTTTTAGGTGATGTTATACACTTCCTTTTAAAG
>JAWUWJ010000212.1:0-9394 GCA_034111925.1 Crocinitomicaceae bacterium | reverse complement strand
TTCCTAGCCTCAGAACGAACGTTACGCAATGACGGTTTTGTGCGCAAGGAATAGTTAAGTAATTACATCAATTCACAACTGTAAGAAACCCAGATTTCACCTTTTCTTGAATGAGTTGTGATTCTATAATATAAAAGTAAGTTCCGCTCGAAACATTTTGTCCATTATTTGTACCGTTCCATGAATTTGAGAGATTGTTAGAATAATACACGGTATTTCCCCATCGATTTAAAATTCGTATGCTTCCTTCAGCTATACAATCGGTAGTAACCGTAAAAAGATCATTTACCCCATCATTATTTGGGGTAATTACATTAGGGAACTCGAAACAATCAAATTCGGATTCAGGGTCTTCCTCTTCTAAATCCGATTGAACCGACGTTTCATACAATTCAAGATCATCAAGAAATACAAATTTCTGACATCCGAAACATTCTAAAGCTAGAGCAATATAGTTTATTTGTGTTGTGACTATAAAGTCAATTTCATATAATACCCAATCTTCTCCAATAATGTTTTCCGAGCTACCTAATAATTCAATACCCGAAAGAGATGATGGACAAGCATAGGAAGATGGCAGTCCAGAAGGAAGAGTAGAAAATCCATATAGGAAAACCCCTCCGCATTCATCATTGTAATTATTGTTAGAAGTAACTTTAGAATAAAATGTTAAGTTGAATGTCGCACCTACTGGCAATGTGCTTAGCAATTCTTGACCAAAAGTTTCCGTGTTAATTGAAATGCCATGTGATGCTATTCCAACACAACCATCTCCCGTATGAGCTCCTGTGCTTGAAGGTAACACATTCAATGTTGCTGTTTCTCCTTCGCACAGCAGATAATCCGTAGTAGCAACAATGTCAAACCAACCATTACAATTAATCAGTTGACTTCGTCCAATTGGACAAATATTATATTCTTCAAAACTACCATTTGATATCAGATTCTGCCCATAGAGAATTGATAGCGATAAGGTGAAGCAAACAAAAAGGATGAATCTCATATCATTATGACGGAATCACCCCCTTCTTTCGTTGCATGTCGCTAAAAAATAAACCAACTACGCATATAACATAGAACTGTACTAAACGGACATACTTCATTCAATAATAAAACACTTTAAATTTCATTTTAGAGTCTCCAACAATAGAAATTTTGTTAACTCAATTTCACCCTCAATCAAAATAATATTTTCTGATTTAAAATGGTTCGACCCTAGACCGACCTTCCCCCCAAGACAGGGCTAGCATTAAATTGTTAGCCCTTCTTTTTGCTCTAAACCTTTGTATTGTTGCTTTTCCTGTGACTCAATCAGGGTCAACTATTTTTTGATTTTTTCACATTTTTACGAATTCATAAAAAAATTAAAATACGTTTTTCAGTGAAAGGAGAAGTTTGGAAGAGTTCGAGTCTGATCTTCCATTGATAGTGAATTCGCTTCCTTTTTACCTACGAAACAAACCACCGGTTGTTACTGCTATTTCGTCATATTTTTCCCAAATTCCTTTGCTCATATCAGATAATGGACCACCATTATTATAGTCATCAAAACTCACACTATTAAAGCGTTGTGGATGTGTTGATAGATCAATAATCAGTAGTGGGAGCATCATTTTCATAACACCACCCACATACATGATCAAAGGAACGATTCTCAAACTTGCTTAGACGACATGTTTGATTTTGGAAGGCATGAATTCGATGGCTCCTGGTCTTACAGTATTGTCCATTCTATGTTTTATATAGCTAAGCCTTAAAACGAATAGTGCAAGCTTAGAATTTAATAAAGGATATTTACAATTAGTACAATTCTCACGCCTCCCAAAAGACTTTAAACCCATCTCCAAAATTGACACTTGTATGAATGTTAATCCACATCCCATATAACAGTCAAGGCGTATGCGCTCGTCCCAGAGGCAATACTATCAATGCCACGTCCGCCGATCTTACTCCCTAATGCAGCTTCACCTTTGGAACCCGCAGCACCTCCTAAGCCACCAGATACGCCACCAATTGCAAAACTTCTCTCTATACCAGATCCAGTAACTCTGTCTCCTTCAATAGCACTTTCAACAAGGTAACTAGTTGTTCCGGAAGCAGCTCCTGCAATGGCACCAACTAAAATACCTTCTCCTATACTGGCTGTTGGTCCAAATCCTGACGTAACTCCTCCTCCAACAGCTCCCGCTATGGCTCCTATTGCTACCGAATTAGTATAGGATGTCCAATTATAATTATCATCGCTGGTAGTTGCTGCGTAAACGATTCCACTCGTTCCAGCACCAATGAGTGCCCCCCCAACTACACTAGCCGTGGCACCCGAGCCCCCAGTGATCACCACTCCAAGTGCAATTGATGCAATTCCAATTTCAATGGCCATAAGTCTCTCAAAGGAAAAATGTCCTGTTGGATCAACATTCATGATCGGATTACCACTTGCAAAATTATAGTGATTAAAAATAATGATGCTGTCATAAGTCGTGAAACACATTAAGTGGGGCGCATAATAGCGGGATCGTAAATAATAGAGTTTCGATTCGAAATCGCAATACTCTTTATTATACATAAATGGATTGTTCTTGATGGAAGTATCCTCTACTAGAGATTCCGATTCCCCGTAAGCAGCGTAACTGTATGCAGACTGGATCTCTCCTGCTGAATCCATCACCATCAATACATCTTTATCGTTTTGGAGTAAATATTCTGTTGAAGTCGTAGATCCTTCAGAATAAACTCGACAATAACGATTGTTTCCATTCATCAAGTAAGAAGCAGCAGTTCCCGCTTGTAGCTCATTTACAATATTGGCGTTTTCTTCATTATCGTAGTAATAGGTAATGATCGGGGCCATGTCAACCTTTTTAGTAGCCCTTAAGCCAGTGGCATAGTAAGTATATACAGTGTGAATTTTCGATTCTGACGTAAACGAAATCAATTGATTTAAGACATTATAGTTGTAAATGTTGCCTTCGTCATCAACGATTAAATTTCCATTGCCGTCATAGTCCAAATTTACCGTATTGCCGTTTGTTTTTATTGTAGCCAGTTGATTATCACCGTCATATATATATTCGTTAGCTGTAGTCCCATTTTCATCAATACTAGTTTTGGATAGAATATTTCCTGCAGCATCATAAACATAGCTGTTATGTAAAAGCTGGCTTCCCTGAGGGCTTTTCTTTTGATCGGACGCCAATTGATTGATCCCATTGTATTCATAGATCATATCATGGTTATGTGCGACTCCTGTAGACTTATTTGATCGGTATCCTATTTTGGTAATATTGCCCGTAGCAATATCATGTTCATAAGTTACCGAAAGCAGATTCTCGCCCGCTGAATTGGTAATTTGAATAGCGGAAACCCAATTAAAAGGAGAATAAGAATACAGAATTTGAATCCCATTTGAGTATGTCACTGACTTTATTTTTCCACTATATGCGTCATCTGCAAGGGAATAATAAGCGATGGTCACATTTTCGCTTAATTGTTCATTCGACATGTTAATGATCCGTCCATAAGCATCGTAATGGTATCGGGTTTCATTTCCTTTTACGTCGGTAGCCAAATCAAGGAAACCATTTGCGTCAAATCCCCATTTCAGTTGTTTTCCATCAGGAAAGCTTAGTTTTTCTAATTGCCCATCCAGTGAATAATCATAGGAGATTGTACCCAAATTACTTTGCTTAATGCTGGAAATTAGATTTCTATTTTCATCATAAGTGTACGTGATGATTACTTCGTTTGAATTTTCATCGAGATAGGTTTTTGTATCCAATTTATTATCATAAGTAAAAGTTTGATGAATGCTTTCTCCTTTAAAATTATCTGATTTCGTAAGGTTGCCTACAGCGTCATACCAAAACTTTTTAGTCTTGTTCAACGGTGTTGTTTCTGAGTCTCGTTCCCCTATTTTATTATAGACATTGGTAGAACTATTTTTAAGCGAATTCGGTTGAGTAGATAGGACGGTACTGTTTAACACATTATTTAAGAGATCCAAGGTCATTTCAGTTGTTTTTTCTGTGCTGTCAAAGCCCGAAGCAATCTTTTTAATCGGATTTTCGAAAATATCGTATTGGATATCCTGTATCATCCATTTTTCACTGTCCTTCCAGTTTTCTGTTTTGAGATTTAACCCCAAAGCATTATAGCTTTTGGTGGTAAGCATTTCCAACGGCCCTTCTGTTAAATCGAATTTCCTTGATTGTATTACCTTTTCCTGAATGTTAAAGGTTTCCTCTGTAGTTTTCACCCTGTTAAAAGAGGTTTGTTTGGTTTGATCAACAGAATTATATACATAGGACAATTCGTTTTCCTGTGCATCGGTTTCTGTTTTCAATAAGCCCCGATTGTTATACGTGTATTCTAGTTTAGAATTATCACCCAACACCCCGGATTTCGATTCTAATTGCCCCAAATTATTAAAAGTACTTTCCTCAATAGTTCGTTCCGACCCACCTTTAATCGGGAAATCTGTCTTTTTAATACAGTCTTCAAATCCATTAAAATAGGTCACAGTGATATATCCATTTTGATAAGTAGTCACCATTTTACTTTCTGGAGTAAAGTAGCTGTAACTGGTTACCTTTCCTACAGCATCCTTTTGTGAAATAATTCTCCCCAAATTATCGTAATCGTAACTTTCAGTGTTACCAAGCGCATCAACCTTTGACAATAAAAAACCTGTACTCAGATCATAATTTTCAGTTGATTGGTTTCCCTCAGCATCAATGGTGTTTTTGATAGAGTAATCAGCTTCATAGGTGTAGGTACGCCCTGTTTGCGTAATACCCTGATTTCCTGCTGAATTTGTCCAAGTTAGTTGTTCAGAGGTAATACTTCCTGTTCTATCATAAGCAAAAGTAGTAGTCTTCTCTGGCGAAAAAGCTACGCCTTCAAAAGCTCCGACCAAACTTACTTTTATAGCAAGTTTATCTGCGTTCAACTCATTCTTTGTGGTGGTGATGGAAGGATTGATTGGACTAATAACTCCCAAAGACATGTAATCCTTAACAGTTTGGTTTACTAATACGCCATAATTATTATTCTTCCCAAGGAGTTCGGGAGTATCATATTCCGACAGCGTTTCTTTATATACGTCATTATTACCATCGTAGAGAACTTCTCTGATTTGATTACCAAAGTCATCATATTCACTAGTGATTTTAGTGGATCGCGTTTTCCCCTCATCATTATAATATGTGGTAAGCTGTTCCTTGGGAAATTGATAATTGTCAGGTAAATTGGCGAAATATGGAAAATTAGAAGTCACATTTCCTTTACTATTAAGGATATAGAAGGTCGATGATTCTGTTACTAATTTACCTTTGATCGTTTTTACGTTAGAAGACAACTCTAAGTTCAACCAATTGTAATCGTGGGTGGTTTTCGTAATGCCATCGTCTACTATGGTTGAATATATGTAATTATTGTTCTCGCTTTTAAACAAGGGGTCTTCATTACCTGTTTCAACGCTTAATTCAGGATATCCATAACCAAGGTAGTTGTGCTTATCACCACTAAAGCTATAAGTCACTGTTCTTTCATCACTTAAATAAGTGCTTTTGACCTTGGAAACAACCTCCAAGAAAGCATCATTCCAATTATTGAGGTATGTCATCTTGGTATAAGAATACTCTTTGGTAAGTCCAGATGGATATGTTATTTTACTAATTAGGTTCCGCTGTCCCCCTCCATCGTATTCAATGTCCGTAATGTCGTTAATGGGGTTAATATATCCTGTTAACTTCAAATTGGTTTCAGCTCTATAGGAAAATTCTATTGAATTTTTTCCATCTGTAGGATAGTAAACAGTGATCAGAATCTCTTTCTTATTGCGATCAGGAAATTTAATTCTCACTGATTTACCCTCCGTAGTAATTACTTCTACTAATTTTGCTCCAGAAATAGGTTTGTCATCATCATCGTAGTAAAACAGCTGATGATTCCCCCATTTGTCATCATAACAAATAAGTTTCCCCTTTACATCAAAGTATTGATTATGACCGTCAAGAAATATGAGTTTACGACTGTACTTCTTCACGGAGGATTGCTTGTAACTGTAAGGTAAAGTTCCACCGTCAAAATCTAATTTTAAATTTTTCGCTTTGAAATACTCCATTCCAGTTACATCATTTGTAGACTGAAGTTTATACGATTGTGTGCCATTAATTACAATATGATCATCAAGTATATAGCTTAAAAAAAATGACCAACCATAGGGAAGTCCAAACAAAGAAGTGCTGCCGGCAGAAGCAGACTGAGTATAAGTTATGCCTAAATTAAGGTCCATTAAAGCTCTTCCTTTTAACACTGGAGGCTCAAAGGTAATTGCTAAACTCCGTGTCCTAGTATCTACTTGTGCTTTTAGAGGATTGGAGTAGTTTTTAGCCATTTGCCCTAGAGGCTTTTGAGATTCTGCAGAGCCAGAAGTAAACATGGCACTATCTTCTTTTTTTGTCGGTTTTTTATTTTCCATGATCGATATTGAATGTAAATTGGTCGAATTGAATAATGATAATAAGGACTGCCTAAAAATAAGCAGTCCTTATTAAGTATTGATATGCAATTTATTATCTTTCAAGCTCTCTCCAGAATAGCGCTAAAAAGCCATCATTGCTTGAAGCATTTGTAAATGATATTTGTGCATAATATTTCTCTACGTCACTAAGTAAGTTGCCATTTAAAAAATTAACACATTCCTGATACAGGGCTTGATAAGCCTCTTCCGAACCTGATGTCGTTTTGAAAACTTTACTCGTCCAATTTGTGCCTAATTCAGCCTCATCCGGAGCTGCACTATCACAATAAATAAGTATTGCTCTGGCATCACTCCCTTTCATGTCAGAAGCTGCTATTTTCGCAGATTTTCTACGTTTTTTTGATAAATCATTTAACGCGTTAGTCATTTCAGGCCACAAATAGCTCATGTCACTGCTGTTTGTAAGTTGGTCGTATACAAATGTCATAGTTTTAAAATTTTACTGTTTTTCCTACTCTATTTATTATCGGCTTTTCGGAAAACGCCTTCATTATTAATGTAATTCTATAGGATAAATATAACTGGACTATAGCGCTTTACGTAGTGAAATTTATCCAACGGCAAGTTGCTTTATCAAACGGTTGCTTCGTTTATCCAGTGGTTGTCCAAGTGGTCACGGAGCCATGTTTAACAAGTTGAAATTATTCCTGAATGTTTTATGTTCCTTTGCACTTTAGTTGTTTTGAAAACACTATTTCCAATGATAGTAAGAGTTTTTAGGGATTCGAATCCGAACTTCCATTTCCCCGATGCCATTAGTAACTACAGCAAACATATACAGACTATTTAGCTCGTAAAAGAGTTGCTTATGAAACGGTCAATTCGTTTGTGTTCAAAATGGAAAAGGTGACCAATGGCCACCTTGGAATAAAATTTAACTGGGAAAAGCGTTGGCTACTTTAGAAGAAGGACCTTTGCTTCATTTTAATGATTTATCAAACGAGAGCTTCAAACCAAATTTTAAAGGACTCTTTTTTACGTCGGGAAATTGGGGCTTGAATTTGATCTGACATTTTTAATGTGATGCTATTCACAAGTGCCGTAATGTGCTGTCTATTTACCAAAAAGGATTTGTGACATCGAAAAAAACCTTTTTCACTAAGTAGGTCTTCCATATCTGCTAACGTTTTTGTCACCAACTTTCTTTTGGAATTCGTTAAATAGATATAACTATAGTTCCGTTCCCCAACAATCCGAATGATGTCTTTCAAAATTAGTTTCATCTCTCCTTCTTGAGTTCTTAATACTAATTTATGCTCTGATATATCCGTCGTCTGCATATTGTGCAAAGCCGTATTCATAGAATCATGTCCAGCTTCACTTTTCATTTTGACCCTGTACCTTTTTATGGATTTTTTTAATTCTCCAAGATCAATTGGCTTCAGTAAATAATCCAAAGCATTAAAGCGAATGGCCTTAATGGCATAATGATTATAGGATGTTATAAAGATGGTTTGAAATGGAATAGTCTTTAATTGGGAGAGCATTTCAAATCCGGTCATATCCAGCATTTCCACATCCAAGAAAACTAAATCGGGTTTAAATTCGGCTATTTTTTTTAATCCTTCTGTGCCACTATTTGCTGTAGCGATTACTTCCACTTCAGGTAGATGTTGCATGAGTTTATCTTGCAACAAGTCCATAATAAAAGGATCATCATCAATAATTAAGCATTTTATTTTACTCTCCATATGCCTTTAGTCTTTAAAACTATATCGTTATGCCTTTCTCAGTTCTGTATAAATAGCGCCAATTAATTCAGACGGATTATATGGCTTTGGAATATAATTATTCATCCCTGAATCATAACAATTATTAATTTCTGATTTCAATAAACTTGCAGTCATTGCAATAATTGAAACGCCCTTTTCTTTCCCTTCGGAGCTTTCTATTGTTCTTATTTGTCTTGTGCTTTCAAACCCATTCATTTCAGGCATTTGCACATCCATTAAAATCAGGTCATAGTCGTTTGAATTAAACTTTTCAAGAGCAAGAGCACCATTTTCTACAACATCTATTTTTACATCTTCGATGTAGTACGATAAATCATCACAGGCAATCATTTGATTAAAGGCATTGTCTTCAGCCAGTAAAATCCGAATGCCTTGAAGTGATTCAGCCATCGCATTAAGACGATCATCCGATATAACATTTTGACTGATAGCATCTGTCGCTGCAGGAATGATCGGGAATCCAACGTAAAATGTACTTCCAACCCCTTTCTCACTCTCCAACCAAATTTTACCGCCTTGCAATTCTGTCAATTGTTTTGAAATGCTAAGTCCTAAACCGGTGCCGTTATAATGACGATTCTCGGAATCTTTTACTTGTTCAAATGCATCAAATATATATGATTTACGATTTTCAGGAATTCCAATTCCAGTATCCTTAATAGAAAACTTCAATTGGTCACCATCAATTTGAAGAAGAATATTTACACTCCCTTTTTCAGTGAACTTAATAGCATTACCTACCAAATTAATTAATATTTGGTTCAGTCGAGTGGGATCCCCCATTACTAATAATGGCACGCCTTGATCGCTTTCAAAATCCAACTTCAATCCTTTTTCTTCGGCCTTAAATCTCAAAATCTGAACAACATTTTCAACCACAGAAGTTGGATTCATTGGTATTGATTCAATATCCAATTTCCCTGCTTCAATTTTTGAGAGGTCAAGTACATCATTCAAAATAACAACCAAGTTATCGGAACTAACTTTCATGGCATTAAGAAATAGATCTTGAGATTTTGGATGTACATTTCGTTCCAAAATTTTAACCATTCCAGAAATTGCATGCATGGGAGTCCTAATTTCATGGCTCATATTTGCCAAAAACTGTTCTTTATAT
>JAWUWJ010000211.1:0-11661 GCA_034111925.1 Crocinitomicaceae bacterium | reverse complement strand
ATTGCGTTAGAAGCATTCAATCATCCTAGTATTAAAGGAAATACATTGCCAATAAAGAAAGAAACCACTCGCTTGGATTATGGAGAGAATGAACTCGCTTCAAGCAAACAGGTTAAAGTCTGAATTTTAGAAAGCTTTGTTAGACAGCATTTTTCAATACATGAAACAGACCCTACTGATGAAATAAAAAGCTTTATCAATAGTCGATTCGGATTAAATTGCGGATTGGATTCTATGCATTTTGGCAATGGTGTTGCCCCTCTATTTGCAGCCATTTCAAAATCCTGTAAAAATGAAAAAGGGACACTGTTATTTCCACAAGGAGCATACGGATACTTTTATGCTACGAGCAAGTTCTACGATGTTGATATCGTCAGTGTAGAAACATTTTATGAAGATTCTTTTAAAATCTCTGTAAAGGAATTATCCCAATCAATAGAAGGCGTTAGTAATCCTCATTTATTTCTAAACTTTCCTTTAGTTAATCCAACGGGCGCCTTGTATAGCCCTCAAGAAACGGATGAACTATTCAGTTTTTTAGCCTCTAAAAAGGTCAGTGTTATCATTGATACCGTTTTTTCTGGATTGGAATACGATGGAGTAACCCGTTTGGAATTGGGTAAGTATGCCGAAAAAGGATTGAAGTATGCCTTAATCGGTGGTGTTTCCAAAGAATTTTCTGCTGGCGGATTGAGGTTTGGATTTGCTATTACTCAGGAAGACAATTACAACAAGGCATTTTCAAATTATGTAGTCGATGAACTTCATTTTACGACCAAACATACAGCCAAAAGGTTGTACCAATTAATCAATGAAAAAGACGCCATGTTATTGGCTGATTTACGAAATCAACAACTTAAACTGAAACAACGCTTTGTTGAATTAAATGATGTATTACAGTCATTTGGATGGAACGTTTTACCCCCAGATGGTGGATTGTTTTTGGTAGCGAAACCAGAAAAATATATTGGTGAAAAATTAATGGTTGAAGGAAAAGAAATTCTGATTTCTAGCGAGAACATTAACGAAGCACTGTTTTATAACGTCAACTTATTGATTAACAATGAGGTATGGACAGGAATACCTGAATATTGTAGATTTGTTCTTAGTGTCGAAGAAACTGACTTCGTCAATGCTCTAAATAAATTAAAGGCATTTGATCGATTGTTTTAACATTCATAAACAAAATCTACGCAACTGTTGAGGACAACGTTCTAATTGGAATGAGATCAATCGTGATAGACGATTGTTATATTGAAGCTGGAAGTATCATTGCCACTGGCGGCGTTCTATTGGAAGTTACTCGCGTTGAATTTAGAAGTAATCGAGTTGGTTTAAGTAGTAAAATGTAATTCCGCTTTCTCAAAAAGAATTTAGATTCCTGATTAAGGTTCTTATCCTCAACAAAAATATGGATTCAGGTTTTTTTCTCGTTTATAGCTAAAAAATTAAAAAAACAAGCAAAACTACTTAACGCATTGATAACGTAACACCTGCATAAAAAACCACCATATTTAGGCCTCAATTTTGCGCAAATGTTGCAAAAGAAACAGGGGTTTTTACGTATTTACTTTTAAGTAAATTAACCTAGTTTTACAAAAAAAAACATACATGATATTAAAAAGACTCTTATTCGCAGCAGTTATAATGACAAGTTCAATTGCTTATTCTCAATACAACACGGACTGGCATTTTCCTGGCGTTTCAAATTCGGTTCAAAGTGGATACATTGGAATCGGAACAAGTGGGGCAGCAAATGGAACAACACCATTACCAAACTTTAACTTTCAGGTTCACGGAGAGGTTGATTACATTTCGTCTAACATCTTCAACGGCATAAACCCAATTGACCCGAAAGGAGGTCTTGGAGCAGGTGGCGGTGCTGAATCTTCTACTAATTATGGAGTAACATCTAGAATTGGTTTGACAAACTCATTGACAGGAAAATCTGACATGGAAGGAACTGTACTTCAAATGAGTGAACTGAATTTTTCTCTTAAGAATCAAGCATTGGGAGACCTCACTTTGTCTGTACCATCTCTTACTTTCAAAATGTCCAATATCACAAAACGTGCTTGGCTTGGTGGAACCTTACCTACAACTAGCTTGACTTACGGGAAGATGAATATCGTATCTTCAGACAATGGATTGTTCATTCAAACCCAGAATTCACTTCGTTATGGTATGAGAATCAAAATGGCTGGAAACGAAGCAGATGCGATCCAAGTATTTGGTCAAGGCTCTACAGGAACGAAGAATTTCAAAGTTTCGGGTGAAGGAGAAGTATTTGCACGCAAGTACACGACAACTCTAAACAATATTCCTGATTACGTTTTTGATCCGTCTTACGAATTAATGCCGTTAAGTGACTTAAGAACCTATGTTGCTAAAGAACACCACTTACCAAACGTTCCTTCTGCTGAAGAGTATACAAGTGCACCTGTTGATCTTGGAGAAATGAACCGTTTACTTCTTGAGAAAGTGGAGGAATTAACATTGTATATTTTGGAAATGGAAGCAAGAGTTAATACCTTAGAGAAGAACGATTAATTTATCCAAAATGAAAAAAATAGCATCGGTATTTTTACTGGTATTCCTTGCCGTTTCTTGCAAGAAAAACCAACCCTTAATAGGAGAGCCTAAGGATTTATGCGAGTGCTTGAAAGAGCAACGGAGTTCTTTTTTTATGGGTGAAAAGTTTGGAAGCGAGAATATAAATTTAGATACGATCATTATGCCTGTTAACTTTTCGGACGGAAACCCAGCGAATTTTGACAGTATTAATAGTGTTTACGTTTACTTTGAAGCAAATTACAAAGATGCCTTAAGTTATACGTGGCAGGTAGGGAGTAATTCTACCTCGCAATCCACCGCAAGTTTTGGTTTGTATTTTAATACCCAGGACGATCAAATCCCTGTGACGTTGATCACAACAAGTACTCCCAATCCAAAATGCATACCGAACGATACTGGACAAGATACAATAGTGCGTTATCTAACAATCAAAAATGAATTACCGCATCCAATGTGGGGAAGCTATTATGGAGCAACAACAGACAATCCAAATGATTTATTTACAATTGAGATTGATACAATGACACGTTATTTTTCGTGGCTTCCAGGGAATTTGTGTGGCGAAGTGATAAAAAATCTACCGAATGGTAAAATTCATCCCATTAGCTTTAACAGGGATTTTGGAAGTCTGTCTTATTGTTTTGAGGGTATCGGAGATGTTTCAGCGCCTTATGATGATATAATTCACGTAGGTCAACCTCAATCATTGATTTTTAATCAAAATTCCCGCGGAATCTATGATCGACTTACAGGCGAAATCAGAATTACATACTTTACGCGAGAAATCATCACTCCTTTTCAATTGGGAGGAGATTACATTGAGCACACCTTTATAGGTCAAAAACTTTAGAAATGAAAAATTTATATATACTAATACTAATTGCAGTTCCGGCTTTGCTTTTTGCGCAAGATCCTGTGCATGTGCCAGAAGGAGGATGTGATCCAGTAGGCATCTACACAAATCCTGACGAATATATTAATCCAAATGACCCCAATGAGGACTTGTTATGGGATTGGCGCATAGAAGAATACACTATGTACATTCCTGCCAACGGAGGCGGGACGCAAGGAGTAGCAACACCGATTATTAGCCCATTCTTTGATCAAAGCGGAAATCCAAACACCTTTTCCTTAGCGGATGCTATAGATAAAGATTTTGCATCTGAAAATGGATGGGAACTCCTTTACAAGAAATTTGGAACGGAATCACAAGGCGTTACCACCCCCTATTTTGTTCTGTACAATAGGTATTCTGGAACTATTCGTGTACTCGTGAATATTATTAATTCAGGTACATTTCCGTATACAGCAGGAGGAATATCTTTGGCAATGGAATTACCTAATGGTACTCCAGGTAGTTTTACTACCCAACGACAAACTTCAGTTTTAAACCTATTGGGTTTGTATACTTTCGCGAACGATCAATTGCAAAGAGGTGCAAATCATTTGGCGGCAAATTTCTACGAAAACAACGGTGTAAATGACAACTATTATTGGCTCTACTCAGATTTCAATTCCTTGTACGATCCTTGCACATGTGGTTTGGTTTCTAACATGTTTTTAAATGCTGGTTTGATTAGTAACATTGATATCGAATTAACTTTAAATGGTACTTTAACTACAATTGTAGATGCCAACCCAAACAACAATAATCCTGATGAAACAGCCGTTAGTGGATTTTTTGGAGCAGTTCAAGAATATGCTACTTTTGGAAGCGGTTTAATTACAGGCCTGCAAGGCGTAGCAACAAGTGCGAACGAGGGCTTTAGAGATGGTCAAGCTTTGGTCACCCAATCACAGCAATTTGCATTAAACACAACAAACATTGTGGGAGCTGACAATGCAGCCACCTTTGCTCGAATTCTGGGGCAATTGTTTTTTGAAGCACCAAGAGTAAATATGTTACTTAATACTGTGTCCACTCTAATCACCTTTGTTGAAAAGGCCGGTAAGGATTATAACGAACTGACCAATGAGAACACCAAAGGTAAAGATGCCATTGCGAAATCAAAAATAACGGAAAGCAACCTTCAAGCAGACGCTACTGGACAATTGACTGTGAATTCAAACCATGTTCTAAATTCTTTGAGAGTTCCCGGTTCGCAAATTGTAAGTAACGGTGGTTCAATTGATTTTCAACATCCTGTTTATGATGAAATTCTGGGAGTTTGGAATTTGTTTGAGCAACCAAAATTTGATTTAGTCGCATTTATACCCGATCCATATATCCTCGTCGACATTCAAGATAATGGAACACCAGATCCAAGTGATCCTTATTCACCTGGAATCGACCATGTGCAAAACTCGGGAGCGGCTGAAGTTTTCCCACCCATTTATCACGTAAAATTGAAAAACACGCCGAAATTAATAATCAATCCAGCGGCGAATGTAGAATTGATTGATGTGAAGTATCAAGTGGTATTCGATAACTATGACGCTTCTCACGTCGAAGTTGCATTGGAAGGAATGATGCAACCTGGAAATTTTGAATATTGGGAGGATACTAAAAAACTATACTCCCATATGTGGAGACATGGTTTTTATGAAACGACCTACACCGATCGCGAAGATTATACAACGGCAATGGGGTACAGTGTATTTACAAGACAAGATGATTGGGATACCTCAACAATTTCTACCCCATATTTGGGGCAAAGTTGTATCGAGAATTACCCAATCTTCAGCTATTCTGAAATTGCGGGACCTAGACTTCGAGTAACAGCAACCTTCAAGCCTAAAGACAGTGATCCAGATAGTGAAGTCGACGAGATCATTTTTGTGCACACCTTTCCTGGTGTAAATGATACAATAATTTATCCGAAAAAGTATGAAATTGAAGGAACGGCACATTTAGATCCTACTCAAACGGGTTACGAACCTGTTTCTGTAATATTACCTATTGATATCTCAGGATTCAGTTTTGGATTTAGCGCCAACAACATTTTAGAGAATGAAGTGATTTCAACTAGTATGGTTGTTTCTGGTGATTTAATTGTGGATGATAACGTCACCTTCGAACCCGGAACATATACAATCGCGGCAACAAAGAATATTTACGTTAACAAGTCTTTAATCAACCTTCCAGCAAACACTTATGTGACTTTTGAAGCAGGGAACGAGATATACGTCAACCCAGAAGCTATTGTAGAACCAGAAATTATTTTACAAATCAATCCAAACAATATTTTGGAATGTGAATTGGCGAAAGAAGATTTCCCGAAAACTGCAGATATTGTTGCATTTTGTAATGGAAATGTCTACGATGGAAGATCAACCCCTGCTGATAAAAAAGTTGACATTTTCAATCCTGACTGGACAGACAGTGAATACGGAACTGTTCAAGACAACAATTTCCAATTTGAAATTTATCCTAACCCAACCGAAAACCACGCATCAATTGTTATTTCTAATGTAGAAGGAGATGAGACCATTGAAATTCTTGATATGTCAGGAAGACGTGCTAACTTCAACTTCTTTAGAACTATACAAGGTATGGAGTTGGATTTATCCCTACTTGACCAAGGTGTTTACCACATTAAGGTAAGCTCCCTGAGAGGTTCGAAAACAAAACAATTAATCATTCTAAAATGAAAAAACTAGGGATAATACTTCTTCTTTTTATCCTTGTTGCAAGTTGTAACAAGGATAAAAGTCGCTCTAAAAAATTGATGAAGGGCGATGTCTGGCTTGTTGAATCTATTAATATTGATGGCGAAGCTCAAGGATTTACGGGCAATTTCGCCACCTGGACGATAGAGAAAGATGTGGACATTTACAATCAAGTACCTTCCGCTTTATGGGATGCTAACGGCCAAGAAATTGAGTTCAATTGGCAATTTCGGAACAAAGGAAAAATCTTTGAAATAGCCCCTAATGATTCCACATGTGACGGAACATTTCCCGAATTGGAATTGTTCGGATATTATATTGCTGGTGAATACAAAGTAGAAAAGCAATCGCGTAAAGAAATGACCTTTACTTCAACAGAAACATCAGGATATCCGGGAGAGCTTGTTCAAGTAAAAATTGTAAGACGAGACTACTAATTGAATCTTTGACCTATTTTTATTTGGTCTTCACCTCAGGCATAAAAAGTATACGAATAATACCTACGCAACTGTTGAAGTCAACGTTCTTATGGGAACAGGAGAGCTATCGTAATGGATGTTACATCGAATCAGGAAGTACAATCGCTGCACGAGCTGAATTGTTTGAAGGAGAAGTGATACGAATCGCCAATAAGAAAAAGTGCCAACTTTTGATAAGAGAACGGTAAGTGATCATAATGAAGTATAGCAGTTGGTTTAAAGACAAATAAACTTCTATTTGTTGCCAATCTGAGCCTTTATGCGATTAATTATAGATTGCTGAACTTTCATAATTTCTTCCTGTTTATTGAGTTGAAACCTACAATTCAACTGCCTCATCAATACGTGATTTTCAAAAACAGGATCTTTAAGTAATTCTTTAGGCGTTGCTGCAAACTTGCTTCTCGGTGATTCAGTCCAATCAGATTGGACGTAGAGATCTTTCATGTGATAATTCACACTCAAATAGCTATAGATATACTCTACGTAATAATCATAAACTAAGCTTGATGTGAATGCACTTTCATCTAAACGACTTTCCCAAGAAGCAATTTCATCGTGCAATAGTTTGTTTTGAACAAGCTCCAGTTTTCCAGATGACATTAACGAAGAATAGACGCCCATTATTGGTTTGTACTCTGGGAGTCTCACAAGCGCCAATAATTCAGTTTGTAAAATCGTTGAATCAGGTAGAGCGTCGGGACCGAATTTAGTCAGTAAACCTGCCAAGTCAGAATAGATGGAATCATTTTCTGTCACACATTTTTGAAGCTCTATTTGATTTTCTACCATTTCAGTCAATAGGCTTTTTAAGACTACTGCTTCTTCTTCACGGTTTGATCGTTCTTGGTTCCAAGTATCAATCTGCAAAGCGATCAAGATCCCGACAACAATCAGGATGACTTCTTTAAAAAGGGGAAATACTTTTTTAAAAATTGACTTTTTTTCTTCTGATTCTGTCATTGAAATAGTTGCTTTGAAGTATCATTAATGACATTTCGTGGTTAGGATGCTTGATTCAAAAGTAGCGAAGAAGTGGCGTTTTCCAAGGAAATCCATAAGGTAGTTCTACAGATTTTTTGAACAATTGAGGGAAAAGTGATTCGAAGTTGTTTTCACCTTTATCTCTTGCGTAGGGCTATTTGACTTATGAATTCAGCTGATAGATTAACTGCTAGTCTTGAAGTCAACGTTCTAATCGGAACAGGGTCTATCGTTATAGACGATTGTTATATCGAATCGGGAAGTATCATTGCTGACGGAGCGGTTCTTTTAGAGAACACGCATATTAAAGGTGGAAGTATTCATACTTGAATTCCGGCCAAGAAAGTTAAAGAGGTTTCCCCGAATTGTTTGAAGGAGAAGTAATACGAATTGCAAACAATTATGTAAAGTATTCGAGTTGGTTTAAGGAATAATACCTAGCCCTACTATATACTCACCTTCAACAGAGGTTTTAATTAAGGTGAATAGTTCCAAGTGTGAATGAATAACACGTATTTCCGGACGAATCTCTACAATCAGATTTTGCCGTTAAAATTATACCATTGGCTTCAAATGAATAGAACTTAAATAATTGATCGAATTTTTCGCCTTTATCGAAACCATCCGTCAATATCTGGCGTTTTAGAACTTCACCACTTTCATCAATGGCCAAATGAACTGGAGATTCATCTGCAGTCGGTGCGGCATTAGAATAACTAACAAAACTGCCCTCTTTAGAATATCTAGAGGCAGCATCATTTAGAAATACATTCAATACTCCATCTGCATCTACACCCGTTGCTACAATTGAAGAAGCAGGCAAACAATTAGTTCTAACAATTTCTCCATTTGCATCAATGAATGTCAATAATAAAACACTGATTGCATTAATTTTCATTTCATTGACTGAAATATATCCTCCATTTAAAAGCTTGTGATCTTGAGTAAATTTGACGTTAAAACTCATTTTAATAACACCATCTTTCTTTTCCTTAATTCTATCTTCAAAATTACTTACGTTATTGCTATTGTTCCCAGCATATAAATCTGAATATGGAATTTTCACATGACTCTTTTCAATCAGTTCACCGTCTTTCACTTCTAAAATGGAAACTATAATTCCTCCATTAGCAAGAATACGGAGCACCTTCAGTCGAATACCATTTTCGTCTTCAATGACTGTACTTCCATCAATGACTCCTCCATTTTCAAACTCGAAAGACATTTTCTGTTTTCCGGACTCGTTGTGGAGCTCAAAAGTAATTTCTCCAGATCGTAAATTGTGGTCGTTCTTGTTGCCTTTATCAAGAGGTGTAGAAAGCATATAAAAGCTCCCTTCTCGAGTAATCCCATAGCCTAACATATCTTTATAATCAGCCTCGTTGTTATCCTGGTTAACTTTTAAAACATTATCTAGATTTTCCTTATCAAAGACATAAGCCTTCATTGCAAAAGGTTCTTCAGAATCATAGCTCCATGACATATCAACAAAAGAGAAGTATTTATTGTTCTCTTCGTCTAAAGAGTAATTATACAACTCTTTCTCTCCTTCTAGGATGGTTTCTTTCTCCCCTGTAAATTCAAGATTCACCTTGTCTCTGCCAGTTAGAATCAGATCTTTACCTGATTTCGATTTTCCAACACAATATAATTTACCATCTATAAGAACAGGAATCAGTCCATTCAACTGATCAACTGTAATTAATTTCTTTTTCATTAAGCCCTTAACCTTTGTAGATGTAATTTGTCCATTCACCGTATCTAAATAGTGCATTTTCAAATTCATTCCCCCTGAAGCGGGTCTTCTTAATGTCATAAGCCCATTTTCTCCGAATTGGCTCTGTTGATATGCCGTTCCTTTAATCTCCCCATCCTCTTGAGGTGTAAATTTTAAATCTTGAGCCGTTGAAGTTTTCGTGGCACACACTACTAACAAACTAGCTATTATAACTTTACATAAACTTTTCATTCTTCGGAGGAATTAGTGGATTATTCTATGTTCAAATCTAGTGAATAATATGATTCAAGTGCGACTTAAGTAGCTATTCCAGAAATTAGCACAGTCCTTATCTACGCAACTGTTGAAGTCAAATTTCTAACCGGAACAAGATCAATCGGAATGGACGATTGTTACATCGAACCTGGAAGCATCAGCGCCGCACGAAATGTTATACTGGAAGGATTCAAAAGTTTGAAGTCCAAATGAATCATTAGATTTGACCTTAAACTGCATTTGCCAATCACTAGCAGTCCATAAAAACCATTCAAATGAATCGATTGATCCAATTTCTATCAATTAAAACAACTCACTTAATAGCCGGGATTCTTTTACTAATAATCATTGGTTGTTCAACTAAAGATAGCGATCAGGATTCGGATCAAAAATATGACGTTGTTCAATCCGTGCAGTCCATGGATAAAAATGGAACCAACATATCATATAAAGTAAAATATGATATCATAGCGACGACAGAATTAAGCAACGTCGAGATTGGTGAGATTCAATTAAAAACGAAGTGGGTGGTTTCTGACGCCCTTAAATTTTTCACATTTGAGGATTGTCTATTGAAAAAAGATTCTGTTGAAACGATTATAATCAATGAGGTTTTAGTACAAAACAAAACAGGTTACACACATTTAGAGTCATTTAGTATAGAAGAAGTTGCAATACCTGCGAGTATTCTGGAACTGATGATCTCTCGATACGGGGAATTGAAGAACAAAAATATTGTGGGGCAATAAACACTTGATCAACTATGAAACATTCATTTTTAATCCTCTTCTTGTGTCTGCTTGGATGCACTCCATCTCAGAAGGAAGCTCGTATTGTTCACCAAGAGGAATTAAGAAACAGTCACGTCGAATTTACGATTAAGACAGACCTTGGTGCCGATGTTGAAATGGCATTTTATGTTTATTATCGGGGCAAGCATGATTTTCACGACACAGAAAACGCACAAAACAAAAATATTCATAAAGTGATAATAGACTCACTTCGCCAGTTTAATGTCTATGAAATGTATGCGATCAAACGAAGTTCAATGGATTCTATAACACGAAACATAGTTGAAAATGAATTTAAAAAAGGCCCCATAAAAATTGAACGGGTAGAACTTGGAATGATTGAAATTCCTAAAAAAGACAAGGAGAGATTCTGGAGAAATGAAGAATTAAAAAACCAAATTTATAAAGCCATTCAGGAAGTTTATGAGAAGAAAGCAGTGTTAAAGCAAAAACTTAAATCTGCTAAAAACTTATCCAAAACAGAAAGAGTTGCTATTGAAATAGAATTATCAATACTCGATAAGGAAATGGGCTCACTGCGGCTAGAAAAACAAGAACTTATTCTTGAATAAGTAAGAAATAAAACGAATCGTATACTTCGGATAGAATTGAAGATGCAAGTAATCAAGATGAAGAACAGCAGTTGGTTTAAAGAATAGGTCTAAAAGTAATGTACTATTTAATTCCAAAATCCAATCCTAAAAGTCACTTGGTGAATTATCTTTGATGCATGGAGGGCATTTATTTCGTTTCTATTGTATTTGAAGTTGCTATTGCATTGGCCTGTGCTATTTTTATTGCTCTCCTTCTTGTTACGCGTACCCTACCAAAGCAAGTTACGCGTTTCGGTGTGCTTCTTTTTCTAAACTTGAGCTTCATTGCGCTTTTCTATTTATTGATCAACATTGGTTGGATCAATGTTGCATTGCCACTCCTCTGGCTCTTTGTTCCGAGTACAATCACTGTTGGACTTTTCTTTTACAGATTCAATACTACATGGCTGGACTACAGATTTAGGATCGACAAGTATTTAAATTTAGTCCCTATAGGAATTCTGTTTGTGGCAGCAGCTATTGAGATATTGAATTATACGTGTCCGGAGAATGGGTCAATCCATACAATTAGAGTTGGCTTTACAACGTACACGCTAAGTATTCTTTTCCCGTTATACAGCGGAATGTTGATCCTTCTTAATTTTTTAAAGTTAAGGCGTGCTGAGAAATTAAATCAA
>JAWUWJ010000210.1:0-8305 GCA_034111925.1 Crocinitomicaceae bacterium | reverse complement strand
TTGAGCACCTTTCGCTCCTCTGTAGTTAACAGCCGCAAGTTGATCATACATTCTGATTGCTTCGTCAAGGTTGCTAGCGTTGTCATATCCAAGACCAGCATTGTAGATCATCATTGTATCTAAAACACCAATAGAGTTAGATAGTAAGGCACATGCTTCATAAGCTTCACCTGCTTCAGCGAATTTTTCTTCTTTCCACATTGTTTCTGCTACTAAATACGCAAGTGAGCGCTTCTCGTTTGCAGCTTCCTTAATGGCAACGTTGTACTTTTTGCCAAGATTCAATCCCTTTTCCCACGACATCAAACAAGCATCGAGAGCATCATCAGCTGAGATGGTAGCAATACTAGAATCCATTTCCAATATCATTGAAAGTGCAAAATAGATTTCTCCTTTATAAAGGAACATCTTTTGGCTCTCTTTCGTGTCTGGGTGAGCTGCAGCATCGTCAATATAACCTTTGGCTAAAATCACAGATTTCTTAGCTCCTGGGATATCTTGTCCCGCATAAAGCATTGGTTTTAGCTTTTTGTACTCCAACGCTGCGTTGGTAATGTTGCTTTTCTGTCCAAATGAAACCGTACTCAAGGCAACGATCCCTAACGTCAAAGTCAATCTTTTCATTAACATATTCATAATTGTTTTTTCTTTAGATGCAAAATGTGCATTTATTCCACAGAATCGTTGTTTTCAATATCCGTGCCATTTTCAGTATTCTCGTCTCCTTCAGTCTCTGGAGCTTCGATTATATTTCCTTCTTCGTCCAGTAAGGGCTCATCTTCGTCTTCACTTCTTGGGACTTTTGCGACTGCAGCAATAGCAGATTTGCCTTTCAAGTTGATTAATTTAACCCCTTGAGCAGCTCTACCCATTGTACGAATTGAATCAATGTGCATTCTAATTGCAACACCAGATTTCGTGATGATCATTAAATCTTCCTCGTCAGTAACGTTTTTGATGGAAATTAATTTACCAGTTTTATCTGTAACATTCAAAGTTTTAACACCTTTTCCGCCACGGTTTGTGATTCTGTAAACTGGCTCTTCATCTTTAGGATCGTTCAAATAAGTACGTTTCCCGTATCCATTTTCAGATACTACAAGAATAGTAGAGAAGATATCTTCAACACAGATCATACCTACAACTTCGTCGTGATCTCCGGCTAAAGTAACACCGCGAACACCTGCTGCATTCCTTCCCATCGATCTAACTTTCTCCTCATTGAAACGAATAGCTCTACCCATTGTAGTTGCCAAAACGATTTCATTTGATCCGTTTGTCAATTTAGCTTCAAGCAACTCATCACCTTCACGGATAGTAATTGCGTTAATACCATTCGTACGAGGTCTAGAATAAGCTTCCAATGATGTCTTTTTAATTACACCGCGTTTCGTTGCCATTACGATGTGATGACTGTCAACGTAATCTTTATCTGTAAGATCTTTTACATTAACGTATGCCTTAATCATATCATCTTGACCGATATTCAATAGATTCTGAATTGCTCTTCCTTTTGCAACCTTAGATCCTTCTGGAATTTCAAATACACGCATCCAGAAACATTTACCTTTCTCTGTAAAGATTAGTAGGTAGTTGTGGTTTGTGGCAACGAATAGTTCTTCCAAGAAATCTTTATCTCTTGTAGTAGAACCTTTAGATCCCATTCCGCCTCTGTTCTGAACCTTGTATTCAGCTAAGCTTGTTCTTTTAATATAACCTGCGTGAGAAATAGTAACTACAACTTCTTCATCTGGAATTAAATCTTCAATTCGCATTTCACTTGCTGAATATTCAATAACCGATCTTCTTTCATCGCCGTATTTGTCTCTAACGTACTCAAGTTCGTCCTTAATGATTTGCATTCTTCTGCTTTCGTTCGCAAGAATATCTTTTAAATCAGTAATTAGGATCATTAACTCGTCGTACTCACCTCTTAGCTTGTCTTGTTCTAGACCAGTCAAGTGACGTAATCTCATCTCAACAATTGCACGAGATTGAATTTCACTTAACTTGAAAGCTTCCATCAATTTTTCTCTTGCTTCGTCAGGACTTTTAGACGCTCTAATCAATCTAATTACTTCATCAATATTATCTGATGCTATAATTAGACCTTCTAAAATGTGTGCTCTTTCTTCTGCTTTTCTTAATTCAAATTTTGTTCTTCTAACAATAACTTCATGTCTGAATTCAACAAAGTTTTGAATGATTTGACGCAAGTTCAATAACTGTGGGCGTCCTTTAACAAGACAGATGTTATTCACTGAAAATGAACTCTGTAGCGCCGTGAACTTATATAGTTTATTTAATACTACATTTGGAATTGCATCACGTTTTAATTCATAAACGATTCGCATTCCATTTCTATCGGATTCATCTCTTAAATCAGAGATGCCTTCAATCTTTTTATCATTGACCAAATCCGCAGTTTTGCGAATCATGTCGGCTTTATTTACTTGGTAAGGAATTTCAGTTACGATAATAACTTCTCTTCCTGATTTAGTCACTTCAATTTCTGCTTTACCACGCATTACAATACGACCTTTTCCAGTCAGTAATGCATCACGAACTCCTTCGTAACCGTAAATAATACCTCCGGTTGGAAAGTCAGGTGCTTTAACATGTTGCAATAACTCTTCATCATCGATGTCGTTATTCTCAACGTAAGCGATTGTTCCATTTACAACCTCTGTTAAGTTGTGCGGCGCCATGTTTGTCGCCATACCTACTGCAATTCCACTTGCTCCATTACAAAGTAGGTTGGGAATTTTAGAAGGAAGAACAGTCGGTTCAACTAAACTATCATCAAAGTTTGGTGCGAAGTCAACAGTTTCTTTTTCAAGGTCACCAAGCATGTCTTCAGCAATCTTTCGAAGTCTTGCCTCAGTATAACGCATTGCTGCAGGACTATCGCCATCGATAGAACCGTAATTCCCTTGTCCATCCACCAATGGGTAACGCAACGACCATGGCTGAGCCATACGTACCATAGTATCATATACAGAGCTGTCACCGTGTGGGTGGTACTTACCTAATACCTCACCAACAATTCTAGCACTCTTTTTATAAGGTTTGTTTGAGTAGACACCTAAGTCTTGCATTCCGTAAAGAACTCTTCTGTGAACTGGTTTGAAACCATCTCTCACGTCTGGAAGTGCTCTGGATACAATAACGGACATTGAATAATCAATGTACGCTGACTTCATTTCATCCTCAATCTTTATTTGGATTATTCTTTCTCCATCTGCCATGTTGTCACCTGTTTTGTTTTAGCACGATTTGTGCATGTTAAAAAGCAAGTCCGAAATTAGTTATTTCGTGGAGAAAAAGTTGGTTTAAAATGCGGTATTTACTAACAAAAATCTGTGGAAAATTGCTGTTTACGGTTACTTATTAACAATTTTATTCGTTATATATTTGTAAGTGGTGTAAAATGTCCATTTTTATACCGTCTATAATAATAGAAATACATCATTTAATATGGAAGCAAAATTTTCGCAAAGAGTAAAAGATGTCATCAGCTTTAGTCGTGAAGAAGCTTTACGGTTGGGAAATGATTTCATTGGAGTCGAGCATTTATTGCTGGGGCTTATTCGTGAGGGTGATGGCAAAGCAATAGTAGTATTGCAAGAGTTTCATCTTGATTTAAAATTGATTCGTAAAGAGATTGAGCAGAATTTAACACGCTCAACCGCTGTGGGGACTAAAAGTCTTGCGAACATTCCGTTGGTTAAACAAGCGGAAAGGGTATTGAAGTTAACGTATTTGGAAGCTAAGCTATATAAGAGCCCTATGATTGGGACGGAGCATTTGTTGCTTTCAATACTAAAGAATGAAGACAGTGTTGCGTGCAGCATTTTGAATAAGTACGGAGTTATATATGAAAACGTAAAAGACGAATTAGAATCGATGAAAGATGATGCAATTACACCTCGTTCTGAGTTCCCAGGTGGAGCTGAAGAAGACGGAGGTTCAGGAAGTGGTGAAGAATCTTATTCTTCACAAAGGAAAGGTGACCCAAAATCGAAAACACCAGTATTGGATAATTTCGGTAGGGACCTAACTAAAATGGCTGAAGCGGGTCGATTGGATCCGATCGTTGGTCGTGAAAAAGAAATTGAAAGGGTAAGTCAAATCTTATCCCGTAGAAAAAAGAACAATCCAATTCTGATTGGTGAACCTGGAGTTGGGAAAAGTGCAATCGCAGAGGGATTGGCGTTGAGAATTGTTCAGCGTAAAATTTCTCGAGTGCTTTTCAACAAGAGAATTGTTTCTTTGGACTTGGCTTCTTTAGTCGCTGGAACAAAATACCGTGGACAGTTTGAAGAAAGAATGAAAGCTGTTATGCAGGAGATTGAAAAAAACCCTGATGTAATTCTCTTCATTGATGAGATTCATACAATCATTGGTGCTGGAGGTGCTTCAGGATCATTGGACGCTTCTAACATGTTCAAACCAGCATTAGCGAGAGGTGAAATGCAAGCGATTGGTGCAACAACTTTAGATGAGTTTAGACAACACATCGAAAAGGACGGTGCTTTGGAAAGAAGGTTCCAAAAAGTCATTATTGAGCCAACATCTTCTAGTGAGACAATTCAAATCTTGAATAACATTAAGGATAGATACGAAGACCATCACTCTGTTTATTATACTCCAGAAGCGATTGAAGCTTGTGTGAGATTAACAGAGCGTTACATTACAGACCGTCACTTGCCAGACAAGGCGATTGATGCTTTGGATGAAGTTGGATCTAGAGTTCATCTTACGAATATCAATGTGCCAAAAGAGATTTTGGAGATTGAAGCGAAGATTGAGGCTTTAAAAGATGAAAAGAATGAAGTTATTAAATCGCAACAATACGAGAAGGCTGCAGAGCTTCGTGATGATGAGCGTAAACTTCAAGAGAGTTTAGAGGCTGCGAAAACCAAATGGGAGGAGGAGTCGAAAAGCAATAAAGTACAGGTTACAGAGGATCACGTTGCAGAAGTTGTTTCAATGATGTCAGGAGTTCCAGTAACACGAATTTCAGAATCTGAAACAGGTAAATTGGCTACGATGTCAGATGACATTAAGAGCAAAGTAATCGGTCAAGATGAGGCAGTTGCGAAGGTTGTTAAGGCAATCCAACGTAACAGAGCAGGATTGAAAGATCCAAACAAGCCAATCGGATCGTTTTTCTTCTTAGGCCCAACTGGTGTTGGTAAAACGCAATTGGCGAAAGTACTTGCGAACTACTTGTTTGATTCTCAAGATGCATTGATTCGTATCGATATGTCAGAGTATATGGAGAAATTCTCAATCTCAAGATTGGTTGGAGCACCTCCGGGATACGTTGGGTATGAAGAAGGTGGTCAATTGACTGAAAAAGTTAGAAGAAAGCCGTATTCAATCATTCTTTTGGATGAAATTGAGAAAGCGCATCCAGATGTGTTTAACTTATTGCTTCAAGCTTTAGATGATGGTCACATGACGGATGGTCTTGGAAGAAAAATCGATTTCAAGAACACGATCTTAATCATGACTTCAAATATTGGAGCGAGACAATTGTCTGACTTTGGTTCAGGAGTTGGATTTGGAACGAAAGCGAAAACAGAACAAAAAGACGATAGCGCGAAAGCAGTGGTTCAAAATGCGTTGAGAAAGGCATTTGCTCCTGAGTTCTTAAATAGAATTGATGACATGATCATGTTCAACTCGTTGAAACGTGAAGACATTCATGTTATTATCGATATCGAATTGGAGAAATTGTATGGAAGAATCAATGATCTTGGTTATTCTATTGCAGTGACTGAAGGAGCTAAAGATTTCATCGTTGAAAAAGGATACGATGAGAAATTTGGAGCACGTCCATTGAAAAGAGCTATCCAAAAGTACATTGAGGATCCATTAGCGGAGCAAATTGTTCAATCAAAATTGCAAGCTGGAGATACAATTAAAATGGATATCAAGAAAGATGCTACGGAGCTCGATATTAAAATCGAAAAGTCAAAAACTGCGAAGCCAAAGTCTAAAAAAGAAGGAGAGTAAAACTCTTAATTCGTTAAATAGATTAAAAAAGGAGCTCGAAAGAGTTCCTTTTTTTTTTGGACAGTTTTTTTTAGAATTGTGATTTGAGTCATTCAGTAATTTGAACAGAGCGAAGAGTATTAAGTGTAACCAAATGGTTTGCACTATAAGAGCTGTATGTTGCATTGCACAATCTATTGTCATTGCGCAATTGTTGCAATGGAATTCACGTATATTAACCCGTCGAAATCAAGCATATGTGTCTATTGATATTAATGTTTCCTATCCTTATATTTGACTTAGAGAGTGGCTACTCTTTAGCTAGTTTGTCAAATGACAGAGGAGAAACCTGAAAATCTAAAGAGTAGTGAACGATAACTTAATACTATATTTTATGAGCTTAGTAGGAAAATATTTCTGTGCAGAAATTAATTCAACATTGACAATAGATTCAGCAGATAACGCAAATGGACAAGCATCTGGATCTATAATAGTTGCTTCAGTTGAAGTGCCTGTAAATATCCATTATCATTTTGAAAACAATGTAGGGCCCGTTACAGATCTTTGGTTTGCTGGGAATCAGGACAATCCCAATTATTATGTTGGAGGTGCTGGACGAGCGGTAAGTATGAATTTCGAAAGCATCAAGCTAGCGGGAGGGTATCCAACAGCTGCAGACGTAATTTCTTTTGAAGGAGATTATAAGCGCCAATAATTGATTAAAGAAATAGAGTAGAAGTCTACTTAAATTTTAAACTCGTTTCGGTTCATCCGGGACGAGTTTTTTTCGTTTCTATTAAAGATAAAAAGCCAAAAAAAGCAGAAGGCTCACGATGTGAATGGAAAGCGCTACTATTCCAAGAATACGGCCACGCCTAACAAGCTCGAACGATTCAAGATTGAATTCTTCTGGACTAATTTTGAATTCATCAAGTTCTTCATTGGCGCGAACAATACTGAACAT
This sequence comes from Crocinitomicaceae bacterium, assembly GCA_034111925.1. Lineage (GTDB taxonomy): Bacteria > Bacteroidota > Bacteroidia > Flavobacteriales_D > Crocinitomicaceae > UBA4466. The sequence goes on along the minus strand of JAWUWJ010000210.1, from coordinate 1,338 downwards.
GGCCATTAAGGAGCCGATTGGGATAAACAAGAAAATTGACAGGATTCCCAAAACAAAAATCATCTGGTCATTGTCCAAACGTTTGCCTCCATTTAAGTCGTCTCTGTTTTCTGAATCGTTTTCTTTGCTCAATAAGTCTTTTGAAGAAATCATGATCTAAACTACTAAAAAATTAAATAGATGAAATTCTGTATAAGAAATTTAATGTTTTCGATTTCTTTGCGTTGATTTTCTACGTTGGTGGGTTATGGCTTATTGCATAAAGTAAAATCATACCCATTAGCAAGATCATTCCTACTACTAGAATTAAAATGCTAATTATTGCACACGTTTTTCCCGTTTTAATTTTCTTCAAGGAGGAATCAAAATAGTCGTTCGGATTGAGTCTGTATATTCTTAGCGCATGATTTGCTTGGCTGATTACAATGATTGCCAATACTATTCCAACAATTCCAGGTAGGCAAATGGCAATTATTCCCATAATCTGAGTTCCCTCATCTTTGGGAAGTCTCTTTTTTTCAAGGTAGTCTGGGGCGTTTACGGTTATTGGCATAGGAGCCAAGTTAGTAACTATTAATAGAACCGAATTTAAAGGTTTGAAGAATAATAGTCTACGGCTTTTCTCACGCTTCCGTGTTCTTTTAGCAGTGCTTCGGCCTCCATATAAGGAATGTTCAATGTTTCTTGAACCATTTTCGTTCCGCGGTCTACAAGCTTTTCATTGCTTAAATGCATATCAACCATTCTGTTTCCTTTAACCTTCCCTAAATTGATCATCAGCGCGGTGCTAACCATATTAAGGATCAGTTTCTGAGCTGTTCCTGACTTCATTCGAGTACTTCCCGTAACAAATTCAGGCCCAACGACAGCAGTCATTGGTTTTTGTGCAATTTGTTCAAGCGGAGAACCTGGGTTGCATGAAATCGAGCCTGTCAAGAGTCCTTTTTCATTTGCCGTCTTCATTGCGCCTAAAACATAGGGAGTTGTTCCGGACGCAGCTATTCCTATTAAGGTGTCAAGTTCTGTGATGTCGAATTCCCCCAAATCTTTCCAGCCTTGTTCAATATCATCTTCGGCAAATTCAACAGCTTTCCGAATTGCTGAATCACCACCTGCCATTATTCCAATAACAGTATTGTGATCCACGCCAAAAGTTGGAGGGCATTCACTTGCATCAACGATTCCAAGCCGTCCACTTGTTCCTGCGCCAATGTAAAACAAACGTCCGCCTTGTTTCATACGGGGAGTGCATTCATTTACGAAAGCTTCTATTTCAGGTAAAATATTCTGGACAGTTAAAGCCACTTTTTGATCCTCTGAATTGATTCCTTCCAGAAT
>JAWUWJ010000209.1:0-27445 GCA_034111925.1 Crocinitomicaceae bacterium | reverse complement strand
TGTATCGAATGTATCAAATTGGAGAAGACAATGAAAAAGCAGAGAAAATAAAACTGCTAATCGATAAAGTTGCAGCCGAATCTGATAATGATGATTATGTAAATAAGATTATGAAAGGCTGTTAATTGTTTCGAAAAGATCAAATATCGAAACTCACAGATGAACGTTTAGTTGAGTTGCTTTCTTCTAGCAGGAGTAACGAAGCCTTGACTGAATTGCATGCCAGGTACTCTAATAAAGTACTTGGCTACTTTGTTCGCATGTTACATGGCGACCTAAACAAAGCGCAAGATTTTGTTCAGGAACTCTTCATGAAGATTTTAGAAAAGCACCATCAGTTTGACCTGAGCCGTAAGTTCTACACGTGGATGTTCACCATTGCGACGAACATGTGCAAGACTGAATACCGATCAACGAATCGAATGACCTATTCAGAAAATGAATCCGATTTTGAAACCGGCGCCGATTGGAATGAGAACACCGCTGATAAGGATCAATTTAATTCGAAACTGAAAATCGCAATTTCCAAATTGGAAGAGCACCACCGAGACGCGTTTGTTCTAAGACATGTTCAAGATTTATCGATCAATGAGATTTCAGAGATTTTGAATATTTCCAAAGGAACAGTGAAGTCACGCATCTTTTACGGAACAAAGAAAATAGCCAAAGAATTGATTGAATTTAAGCCAACAGGCGAAGGTTCAGTCTTTAAAATGAATTGATATGGAAAGAGAAATGAATTCGAAAGAAGAACAATTGTACGATTTAATGGAATCGAAGCCATTCGATGAATTGTCGTCCGATGAAACGCATTTTGTTTTAAGTCAAACGACAAAGGAGGAATACATCGCTGGGTTCAGTGCTTTGGGGAGCGCTCAATCCTTAAATGATGGATTTACTGCTAAGCCTCTAGTCTTGCCTTCTAAACGAGCTGTGATAGTCATTCCGTTGTATCAAACAATCGCAGCAATTGCCGCCGCAGTATTGATTTCGTTTTTCGTTTTTAGATCGAATGAGGTCATTATAAATGAAGTGAATGTTCCTTCCGTTGCTGTCGCTGATACAGTGTTCATCGACAATTCTAAATACGATACCGTTATCGAAAGAGAAATCCAATTTGTTGACAGAGTAATTTATCAAAAGGCTCAAGAGCAAATCGTTGAGAGAGAACACATCCAAACAAACTCATACATGCCTGTTCCAGCAATCAATTCAGAAGATATCACAAGTGTAGGTCAATCCTTGAAAAATGATGAAACGTATGTTCTTGTTCAGGATTTAATTGTCGGAAATGAAAGCGGAATTTTCGGAAGAGACTAAAATCGATTATTCGATAGTTTGATCATTCGAATGTTCGAAAAATCGGGAGATTGAAAAATCGATACTTACTTTGCCTTAAACAATCCATACTTCGTTATACACCAAAGGGCTCTAAATCCGTCTTTCCAACCAATTTTTTTCCCTTCTTCATACGTTCTTCCGTAGTATGAAATTCCAACTTCGTAGATTCGAATGTTTTTGATTCTTGAAATCTTTGCCGTTACTTCAGGCTCGAAACCAAATCTGTTTTCATTCAAACGCATTCCTTGAATAATCTCTGTTTTGAACAGTTTGTAACACGTTTCCATGTCCGTTAGGTTCAAATTCGTAAATCTATTCGACCAACGCGTCAAAAGTTTATTCCCGATTGAATGCCAGTAAAAAAGAATTCTATGTGGATTTCCTCCCAAGAAGCGTGAACCATAAACGATATCAGCATGGCCGCTTAACATTGGCTTTAAGAGGTCGTTGTATTCTTCCGGATCATATTCCAAATCAGCATCTTGAATGATTAATAAATCACCTTCCGCTTTTTGAATTCCGGTGTGAAGTGCCGCACCTTTTCCTTTGTTTATCTCGTGTTCGTAATATGTGATATTCAATTCGGAATTGGCCGAGATGTATCTTTCTACCGCTCCTTTTGTATCATCGCTTGAACAATCATTAACTATTATTACTTGTTTGGCCAAACCACCGTTTAATTCAACAGCTTTTACCTTGTCTAGAATAAGGTGAATGGTCTTTTCCTCGTTGTAGGCAGGAACGATTATAGATAGGGTCTTGAAATTCATTGCGGCTAAATTAGTGTTAATTTATTTATTCCAATTGAAATGTTTTTTGACCGATTCGAATTTGTTGAATTTAGATTTGAAAAGATTAAAGATAATTCCGAAGATTCACTTATTTTTATCAAAAAAAAGAATGTACGTACAAAGGAGGTTCCCATTTAAAAGCATGTTACTTTGGACAAGTAGAGAAATCATTTTCTTTACTGTTTTTGTTACTGTCATTACAACATTGATTGAGTTATTTAGCCTTCAATGGCTTCAAGTCCCCCTTGCGCCAGTTGCTCTTGTAGGTACTGCTGTGGCGTTCTTAGTTGGTTTTCAAAACAATGCTGCCTATGATCGAATTTGGGAAGCAAGAAAAATCTGGGGAGGCATTGTCAATACTTCAAGGTCTTTGATAATTACGACTAAAGATAGTTTCTATATGCATCGCTCAGAAGCTACGAAAGAAGAAACTGAAGCGCTTAGAATTATCACTAACAGACATATTGCTTGGTTAACTGCATTGAGATTTGCAATGCGTACCAAGAAACAATGGGAAGCATCATACGCCCCAAAAGGAAAGAAGAAAAAGAAGCACGAAGATTTTGCTTACCACACTCCAGAGTTCGAAACAACGCTCGAAGACGAGTTGAGACCATACCTGTCCGATGAAGAGTTTAAATATGTAATGTCTATGGACAATAAACCAAACGCTATTATAAGTCTTCAATCTCAGGATTTCAGAAAGTTGACGGATGAAAAGAAACTTTGGGACTTCAGTTTGTTGAATTTGCAGCAAATGCTTCAAGAATTAACAGCACTTCAAGGTAAATCAGAACGAATTAAGAATTTTCCTTACCCAAAACAATATGCCAGTATAGGATATCATTTTGTACATATTTTCCAGTGGTTATTACCACTCGCAATAATTCCTGTGTTCGCTAAAGTTGGAGCGGATTTAAGTGCTACTGGCAATATTATGGGCGACTATTTTGTTTGGTTCAATATTCCATTCACTGTTATTGTGATTTGGGTATTCAATACGATGCTACGTATTGGTTTAGCTGGGGAAAACCCATTTGAAGGTTCGCCGAATGATGTGCCTATTTCTAATATTTCAAGAGGAATTACCAGAGATATTTTACAGATTATTGGAGAGGATCCTAAAAATATTCCTGAACCGTTTGAGAATAAGAATCACATTCAAATGTAAATTCGTTTAAGGTGAAAAAGACCTAAGCAATTGAACGTATTTAGGTTATCAACAAAGAACTAATTATAAGCTTTATCTTGAGTTAATAGACTGTTATTGAATTTCTACGTACCTTTGCACCTTATTTTAAAAAGTACTAGATGACATTTGAGGAACTAGGGCTAAAGAGTGGGGTGTTGAAGTCGTTAACACAATTGGGTTTTGAAACACCCACTCCGATACAACAAGAGGCGATCCCTCACCTATTAAAGGAGGATAGTGATTTTGTTGGTTTGGCTCAAACGGGAACAGGTAAGACGGCAGCGTTCGGTCTACCATTAGTAAGTAAAGTCGAAGAGGGAAGAAAGAAACCTCAGGGACTGGTGATTTGTCCAACAAGAGAACTCTGCTTGCAGATTTCCAAGGACATTCAGAATTATTCGAAAAACGTGAATGTGAACACAGTAGCGGTTTACGGAGGAACGGACATCAAAAGACAGATTTCAGACATTAAAAGAGGAGCACAGATTATCGTTGCTACTCCTGGTCGACTGGTTGATTTGACGAATCGGAAAGCAATTGATCTCAATGAGATTGAGTGGGTTGTTCTCGATGAAGCAGATGAGATGCTAAACATGGGATTCAAGGAAGACATCGATCATATCCTTGATAAAACTCCATTGGAAAGAAACGTATGGTTATTCTCTGCAACAATGCCGAAAGAAGTGGCAGCGATTGCAAAGAACTATATGGAGAATCCATTAGAAGTTGCCATCGGACACAAAAATCAGTCAAACGAAAATATAGAGCATATCTATTACACTGTTTCAGAACGTGATAGATACAATGCTGTTAAGCGTATAATTGATTTCAATCCAAGTATTTACGGATTGATATTCTGTAGAACGCGTCGTGAAACGGCTGCAGTTGCAGAAAAGTTAGTTAAAGAAGGATACAGCGCAGAACCATTGCACGGTGAATTGTCACAGGCGCAAAGGGACAATGCAATGCGTCGTTTCAGATCAAAATCAATTCAAATTTTAGTTGCGACAGATGTAGCAGCAAGAGGGATCGATGTAGATGATATTACACACGTAATTAACTACAACCTTCCAGATGAGATTGAGAATTACACGCACAGAAGTGGTAGAACAGCACGTGCAGGTAAAAAAGGTGAATCTTTAGTATTGGTTACGCCAAGAGAAAGCTACAAGATTAAAACTTTAGAGAAAAAATTGAGAACAACCTTTAAGAAAGGAACGGTTCCTGGAGCTAAAGAGATTTGTGAAATCCAATTGATGAAATTGGTTGATAAAGTAATTACAACGGAAGTTAAAGAAGATAATATCGCTGAATTCCTTCCTGCTGTAATGAAAGAATTTGAAGGATTATCTACTGAAGAAGTTGTTAAGAAATTCGTTTCTGCTGAATTCAACCGCTTTATTGAATATTACAACAAAGCAAGCGATTTAAATGCCAAAGACTCAGGTCGTGGTAGAGATAGCGATCGTGGTGAAAGAGGAGAAAGAAGAGATAGAGACAGAGGAGAACGTGGTGGTCGTCGTAATGATGAAAACAAAACAAGATTCTTTGTTAACCTTGGAAACCGTGATGGTTTAAATCCTGGTGGACTTCTAAGAGTTATTTGCGACAGTACTGGATTAAAATCTGATAAAGTAGGTCGTATTGATATTCTTGCGTCATTCTCATTCTTTGAGGCTGACAACGAACACGCTGACGATATTTTAGCGAAAGTAAACGGATCGGATTACGAAGGACACGATGTTTCTATTGAAGTTACCAAAAAGAAATCCGGAGACGGAGGAGGTAGCAGAAGTGGAGGCGGAGGCGGAAGTCGAAGTGGTGGAGGAGCTGGTCATCGCGGAGGTGGTGGAGGTGGAAGCCGAAGCTTTGGAAATCGCAGTGGAGGTGGAAGTCGTGACGGCGGAAGCAGAGACGGTGGTGGAAGTCGTGATGGCGGAAGCAGAGACGGTGGAAACAGAAGAAGCAGTGGCGGATTCAGTGGCGGTGGAAATCGTAGAAGTCGTGACAGTGGAAGTTCAGAAGGAGGTGGAAGCAGAGATGGTGGAAACCGTGAAGGTGGAAGTCGTGACGGCGGAAGCAGAGAATTCGGAAATCGCGAAAGAAGCAGTAGTGAACGAAGTGGAGGTGAAAGAACCTCAGCCCGTGATGCTGGTGCAGAAAGAAGAAGACGTAAAGATTAGTATATAATTAGAAATTCGGAATTATACATTGGGCTGATCGATCGAAGTCGAGATCAGCCCAATTAAAATTCATAATTAAAGAAGATGGAAATTAGAAACATAGCAATTATTGCACACGTTGATCATGGTAAGACAACGTTGGTTGACAAAATGATTGAAGCAGGAGCAGTTGTCGATGAGAGAAATCGTCCGAAAGGAGAACTTATCATGGACAGCAATGATCTTGAACGTGAAAGAGGAATTACAATTACGTCTAAAAACGTTTCTGTAACTTATAAAGGAACAAAGATTAATATCATTGACACACCTGGTCACGCCGATTTCGGTGGAGAGGTTGAACGTGTATTGAACATGGCTGATGGTGTTTGTTTATTGGTTGATGCCTTTGAAGGTCCAATGCCACAAACGCGTTTTGTACTTGGTAAGGCATTATCAATGGGGATTAAGCCAATGGTAGTTGTAAACAAAGTAGATAAAGACAACTGTACTCCTGATGAAGTTCATGAGAAAGTGTTTGATTTGATGTTCGAATTGGATGCAACTGAAGAGCAATTGGATTTCCCAACTATTTATGGTTCTGCCAAAAATGGATGGATGTCTACTGATTGGAAAGAGCAAACAGATTCTATCGCGCCTTTATTGGATGCAATTCTTGATTATTACCCACCGATTACAATTGAAGAGGGAAATACTCAAATGTTGATTACATCACTTGATTTTTCTTCATTCGTTGGACGTATCGCTATCGGTCGTTTGACTCGTGGAATTATCAAGCCTAATATGCCGATCATTCTTTCTAAAGCAGATGGATCGCAACAAAGACACAAAATAAAAGATGTTTTCGTTTTTGAAGGAACCAACCGTGTAAAGTCTGAATCTGTTCAAGGTGGAGATATTTGTGCAATTACTGGAATTGAAGGTTTTGAAATCGGTGACACTATTTGTGACGCGGAAAACCCAGATCCTTTAGAAAGTATTGCAATTGATGAGCCTACGATGAGTATGATGTTCTCAATTAACGATTCACCATTCTTTGGTAAAGAAGGTAAATTGGTTACTTCTAGACACATCTCTGAGCGTTTAGACAAAGAGTTGGAGAAGAACTTAGCAATGAAGATTGGTAAGACTGACAAGGCGGATAAGTGGATGGTTTTCGGACGTGGTGTAATGCACTTGTCTGTATTGATTGAAACAATGCGTCGTGAAGGGTATGAATTACAAGTTGGTCAACCACAAGTTATCATTAGAGAAATCGATGGTAGAAAATGTGAGCCAGTTGAGGAATTGACAATTGATTTACCAGAAGTGAACAGTGGAACTGCAGTAGAAGCTGTAACGAAGCGTAGAGGTGAAATGAAAAATATGGTTCCTAAAGGAGACCGTATGACAATCACATTCGAAGTTCCTTCACGTGGAATCATTGGATTGAGAAACTACTTGTTAACTGCAACTGCAGGTGAAGCAATTATGACACACCGATTCTTAGATTACCAACCGTACAAAGGAGATATTCCTGGACGTTTGAATGGATCTTTGATCTCAATGGAATTAGGAACTTCAATTCCGTTCTCATTGAACAACTTGCAAGAGCGTGGTACATTCTTCATCGCACCAGGAGAAAGTATTTACGAAGGACAAGTAATTGGAGAAAATAGCCGTGCTAGTGACTTAACTGTTAACGTTACAAAAACGAAGCAATTAACGAACATGCGTAAATCAGGTACTGATGCAAAGGTGAGAATTGTCCCACCAAGAGTATTTAGTCTTGAGGAGTGTTTGGAGTATATCCAAGCAGATGAGTACGTTGAAGTTACTCCTGAAAGCTTGAGAATAAGAAAAATACATTTGAAAGAAACAGATCGTAAGAGAGCTGGGAAAGCTTAATTTCGATCTATTGAAAGTTCGATCTTTTGAAAGTTCGATTTTTCGAAATGATATAGAAAAAGGAGTGCCAATTGGTGCTCCTTTTTTTGCTTAATACCCTCCTTCAATTCTAAAGCGCACTCAACGTTTGAATGTAAACTTCCACATTTAAGATGGCACTATTCCGACTTAACAATCAATTCTGAAGTCTTACAAGTCAGATCGACACTTTAAGCAATTATACTATGGTAGTCCTTCAAATTTAAATTATTTTGCATTTGATTAATTGAGAAACACAAATGGATATTTTAATAATTGATGATGAGCCAAAAGCAAGAAACCTGCTGAGAACAATTATTTCAGAAGGGAAATTGGAGGTTTCAAGTATTCGTGAGGCAGGAGATTTAATGGAAGGAATCAAACTCATTCGTGAAATGGATCCCACGATTATTTTTCTAGATATTGAAATGCCCAATTTGCTAGGAACAGAAATATTCAATTATTTCGATAAGGATGAAATGAATTTTGAAATTGTGTTCACCACCGCTTATGATCAATACGCGCTTAGAGCCTTTGAAATGAATGCGGTGGATTATATTTTGAAACCACTTCGACCGAAGCGTGTACTCGATGTTATCGATCGCGTTCAAAAGAATCAAAGCCAATCAAAACTGAGCGAAAAATTTGTTGAATTGCACCAGACTTTGACCTCAAAAAAATTCAATAAAATCGGACTTCCGGTAAACGACGGAATTCTCTTTGTACCTCTTGTGGATATTATTCATATGGAAGCTGATGGCATGTATACCACGTTTTACCTCTTGAATGGAGATAAAAAAGTAGTGTCAAAACCATTAAAGCATTTTGTTTCTATTTTAGAATCTGGAAATGGATTTTACCGACCACACAGATCGCACGTCATCAACATCCAGTTTTTAAAGCAATACGTTAAAAAAGATGGAAACTATGTGATCCTTGAAAACGATCATGTTGTACCGATTTCAAAAGACAAGCGCGAAGAGTTTCTGAATTTATTAACTAATATTTAAATCTATTGAGTAAAAAAGGCCTCTTCTTTTTATTTTTCAGCTTATTCATTAGTCTTTCAGGGAGTAGTCAGGATTACAATAGCTATAGCTTCAACGAACTGTATGGTTTTGATGTTAATACGGTATACGACATCTTTCAAGACCGCGATGCAAATATGTGGTTTGGAACCAGTGAAGGATTGGTGAGATTTAACGGTGTTGATTGTCAGTTCTTTTCGCATGAGGATTATTCAAAATCATGCACCAATATTAAAGAAGACAGTCAAGGCAGGATTTGGTTTTCAAACTTTGGAGGGCAACTCTTTTATATTGAGAATGATGCAGTTCATGTAGCAATAGAAAAAGCGGGGAGTAATCAATTTATATCAGAGTACCATGTTGAATGGCCCAACGTTGTCTATATTGAATATGATGGAAAAGAAGTAATCCGAATTAATATTGAATCACAATTAACTTCTGTCATATTTCAAAATAAGTCAGCGGTGATTATTACTTCAGACGATTCCAATGAGAGGTTATCATTTGTAATGCAGGATGTTCATAACATTGATGATTCGGGTCGAATAAGTTTTTGTTCTTATAAAAGTTCTTCGAAACAATTTCATATTGATGTAAGGCATTCCATGGAGCTTATTTCTAGTAAGTATCAAGTCATCATTGATAAAGATGATACCTACTTTTTAAGATCGCATGCATTGTTCGAGTTTTATAAGATTGAAGGTGATCGGCTTTCGAAAATACTTGAATCTAATGTTACTGGTGCACTCTCTTTAAATCAAGTTGATATTTGTGGTGGGCAAATTCATGCTCTGAAAAAGAAAGGTTTTTATAGTTTTGATTTAACGGGTGAATTATTGGATATGAATCCACATTTTGACAATTCTAGTATATCTCGTGTGTTTCGCGATCAAGAAAACAATTGGTGGATAGGAACGCTCAATGATGGACTTCATATTATTACCAACCGTGAATTAAAAAGTGTTGAAATTTCTAACACGGAAATTGTACATTCCTGTAAGGATGATAATGATATTCTCTATTATGTAAATCGTGAGGGTGATTTTTTTGAATTAAAACCGCCCTATAATCTCCCAAAATTAATTGAGAACAGTCAAATGTCTTTAGGGAAAAAAATCGCTTTTAATCCATACAACAAAAGCATTTATTTTCATGGAGAGTCTTTTGTATACAATGCCATAAGTCGATCATTCAGTGAAATTCCCAATCGAAAGATGAAAGTAAATTTTAGGGATATTACTTTTTTTAATGAAAAGACAGCTGTTTTCAGTTCATTTAACACAACATTGATTGAAAATTTAAGTAAAACATCGATAGAAGAAAAGATTCCAAATTATCCATTTGAAAGAATAACTGAGCCTACTCTTAAAATTCTGAAGGATGTAAATTCCTTTCATGTAGCTCTCGAAGAAAACAGGATTGATTTGTATGTCAGTTATCTGGATGGACTTTATCATTATTTTGAAGGTGGGGTTGACATCGTGAAAAATAAAAGAAAACCTTTTTCTGTAAAGTCAATGATCCAAGCCAAAGGAAGGGGAGTTTGGGTAGGAACTATGGACAATCAATTACTTAATATTGTAAGCGGAAAAATTAAGAAGTCATTTTCCATTAATAAGCCTTTCAAGGGAATTGTTGAACACGAAAACTATCTGTTTTTATGGGCAAAAGACAAAATTATTAGGTTCAATATTTCTAATGAAAAAATAGATGTTTTAGATAGAACAGACGGCCTTTTAAAAGATAGAATTGTCAACATTTATATCCTTAACTATCAACTGGTAGTCATTGGTAGGGGAAGTGTTCAAATAATCCCAATAGCAGGTGAATGGAGAAATCAGAATGCTCCGCATCTGCGCATAGAATCAATGCTTTTATTTGACAAGTCAATTCAACGGGCTGATTTTAACTTTAAGCATGAGGAAAATTCTATTACGATTAATTTTAGTGCCACGGCTATTCGAAGTCAAGGCAGTTGTAGTTTTCAATACCGCTTAAACGGTGGCAAATGGATTGAAACGACAATTGATGCACCCTTTGCACGTTTCCCACAATTGGCTCCAGGAAAATACCGATTTGAGGTACAGGCTTTAAATGAAGACGGCGTCAAGTCTGAAATTAAGATTGTTGAATTTAGTATTGATGTTCATTTTACTCGGAAATGGTGGTTTATTGGTCTTGTTTTGCTTCTCATTTCAGGAACTATTTATTGGATTGTGAAGTATCGATTCAATTTAATACGAAAGCAAATTGAAATAAAAGAAGAGCAGCAACAAATTCGAAAAGAACTTTATAAATCAAAGATAGCGGCTATTCGAGCGCAGATGAATCCACATTTTATGTTTAATGCATTAAATACCATTCAGGAATTTATCATCACAAATCAGAAAGAAGTTGCAAGTGAATATTTGGCAGATTTTGCTGATTTAATGCGGAAGTACTTAGAACAAAGTAAATGCGAAGAAATTACGATTTCTGAAGAGATTGAAACGCTCGAAATTTATTTGAGCCTAGAAGATTTACGTGTAGACGGTCAATTGAATTACTCTATTCAATGTGAACCAACGATGAATCCATATGAAATTACACTTCCAGTAATGCTTTTACAGCCATTTATTGAAAACTCGATCAAACATGGACTGTTGCATAAAGAAGGAGAGAAGCGGATGTCAATCTCTTTTAGAATGAAAAGCCAGAATCGAATAGAATGTATCATTGAAGATAATGGTGTTGGTAGAGCTGCATCTGAAATGATAAAGGCAAATAGAACGCATAATCACGATTCGTTCGCTACAGATGCAATCAATAATAAAGTTGATTTGGTGAACAAAAGTTCAGAACGTAATTTATCTATCGAGATCATCGATTTATTTTCAGGAGATGAAGCAAAAGGAACCAAAATCATTGTTGAATTGGACGTTTAAAGCTTGAGGATAAAATTCATACATTGAAATCGGCGTTTTAGAAATTGAACTGATTGAATTGAAAGAATACGACGTTAATTCGTTCTATAATTTTAATTCAAGAAAAATGAAAAAACTATTATTCACATTCGTTCAACTATCATTAGTATTCGGAACGTGTTATTCGCAAAGTGTCTTAGATAAGGCCAAAAGTAAGCTTTCAAAAGGAGAGGCAACAGCAACAGAATTTCAATCTTTATCGATTATAGCTGGAGGCTGGGAAGATGGCTCTTATGGTTCAAAAAGACGTTCTTCAGGAATGTATGAGCCAGGTGGAAAGAAGAACATTGAGTTTAAGAAAGATGCCGATGGTGATGTAAATATGATTGTCTTAGATGGTAAAGAGTACAAAACGTCTGCAACAGCCTCAAAACCGTTCGTGATGGCATATAGTGGTCGAAGTGGAATGCTGTATTTGACCAAGGAAACAATTATCATGTACAACTGGAGAAATGGAAATGTTTGGACAGAAAGATGTTATGGAAAGAAAATTGGTATTAAAGCTTCAGATAAGGAGATTAATGCATTTAGAGAGTTCGGTAAAGGGGTAATGTCAAAACAAGAAAGTGAATACTCTGCAAAAGCGGCAGAAAAATCAAAAGTAGCAGCAGCAGCACGATTGAAAAAATTCGGGCTAGCGGATAAAGAAGTTGCTAAAATTGAAGTCATTAATATTAAGGTTCCTGAAAAATTCGGACATTTTAGAGGGTTCACATTTAGCATGCAGGCAACATTGAAAGATGGAACTGTAATTTCAACGAAATCCACGAATGAAGGATATATGTCAGATTATACTATTACGTATAGTGCTGACAATTATGAATCGGAGATGTTTGAAAATAAATTGACTAGTGGATTCGTTGATGGTGATGCAATTACGATAATTGCAACGTGCAAATCCAATCCAGCTTTAACGGTTTCTGAAGATGTTGTTTTGAAATACAATGAGGATGTATCATTCAATTCTAGAAATGGAATGACCTACAACTTTGGTAATGGTGGAAATGCAATGAACTATCGTTTTGAAGTAAAACAGGTAAAACATGCTGTAACGAATAAAGAAATATTGATGGTTCGAATTATCAATATTTCCGAAGGAAGTAAAATTGTAAGTGAATTTAAAATGAGCACCGAACAAACGTTGCATTTTTCATGTAATGGAGGAAACGGTGGAGACTCTCATACAAGTGGTATCGGAAATGGAGGAAACGGTGGAAATATTACGGTTATTAAAGATCCTAGTGTTAAATACTTCAATTTTGACTATTCAATAAATGCAGGAAACAAGGGCGGGAATTATTCTGCATCTAGAGGAAGAGATGGAAGCTACAAAGAAGAAATTAGAGCAGTAAAATTTTAATCAATCAAACTTTAGCAAAACAATACATCACAGAAAGGCCTCTAACGGGGCCTTTTTTTTGTTTCAGCAGTTCAAAATGATGTTTCAGAAGTTATCAAGAATTTTTTGACTAAACGCTACCTTTCTTTGTAGTGAATTTAAAAACAAAATTTCATGAGAAAATTATTACTAGTATTATTAACAGTTACATCTTTGGGTGCAAGTGCTCAAAACTATGAATGGGCAAAAAATATTGGAGGAACTGGAGAAGATAGAGCAAACGTTATAAAGGTTGATGCCTCAGGAAACATTTTTGTTGCAGGTGCATTTAGTGGCACGGCAGACTTTGACCCAGGCGCAGGAACATATAATTTAGTTTCGGTAGGAGACTTTGACCTTTATGTAGCCAAATATGATGCGTCAGGAAATTTTTTATGGGCGCAACGTGATGGCAATATTTATGATGATTTTGTCTTAGATATGGATGTTGATCCTTCTGGAAATGTATATATAACAGGATATGGTGAAATTAACACAAGTGGTTCAAATAGAGCTATGATTGTGGGTAAAATAGATCCAAGTGGTACTACACAATGGGCGTACACATTTATTACTGCGGAAACTGTTGCTATAGGAGGATATGCACTAACTGTAGATGCCACTGGAAATGTATTTGTGGGAGGTAGTTTTACAGATTCAGTAGATTTTGACCCAGGACCTGCAACAAATTACTTGACAGCAACTCCAGGTAGTGTAGATGCCTATATCCTAAAGTTTAATACCGGCGGAGATTTTCAGTGGGTAAAACAATTTGAGTGTGGTGGTAATGCTAGTACTGATTATATAACTTTAGACGCATTAGGTAATATTTATTCCACAGGTAATTTTTGGAACGCTGGGATAGATTGCGATCCGGGAGCCGGAAGTGCTATTTTATCTAATAATGGAAATGCAGATATTTTTATTTCAAAATTAGATGTTAACGGAGATTATGTGTGGGCAAAAAGTATGGGGTCAAGTGCTCTTGATTATGGGCTTTCTATTGCAGTAGGTGCCACTGGAAATGTTTATTCCACAGGTTTTTTTGAAGGGACAGTAGATTTTGATCCGGGTGCAGGTACACAAAACTTAACATCTGAAGGGATGAGAGATGTTTTTATATCTAAACTGGACGCCAATGGAGATTATTTGTGGGCAAAAGGCATGGGGTCAAGTACTGCTAATGATATAGCAAAAGGAATAGATATCGATGTATCAGGAAATATTTATACTACAGGTTATTTTGAAGGAACAGTTGATTTTGATCCAGGAGCAGGTACGACTAACATAGTATCTACTGGAGATAAAGATGCTTTTGTGCAAAAGTTAGATAACAATGGGGACTTCGTTTGGGCACATCATTACGGTTCAACTGTTGAAGATCACGGGATTTCAATTGCACTAGATGCATCAAACAATATTTATATGGCTGGTCATTTTAATGGAACGGCTGATTTTGATTTTAGTTTAGGAACTTCCAACTTAACCACAGCAGGAAGTAGAGATGCTTACTTTACTAAATGGAGTCAATCTGCTGTAGGTATAGGAGAGAATTTACTTTCAGAAAACGCACTATATCTTTACCCCAACCCAGCAATAGCACAAATTACTATTGCTAACCTAGAATTATCAATAGTTAATGTTACCATTTTAGATGCAATAGGTAAAGTGGTTAAAACGCAAAAACCAACTAACAACACAATTAATATATCCAATTTAATAAGCGGAGTTTACTTTTTACAAGTTCAAACAGATAGTGGCATTTCCACACAGCGATTTATCAAAGAGTAACTTCGACAAATCTCAGCTACCAAGTTTTTTCATAAGTTCGAGTAAATGGTCGGTTACCTTTTGGTAATCGACCATTTTTTTGTTTTAGCAGTTCATAGCGAGGATTCGGAAACTTAAGGAGTGTTAAGCGCTGATAATACACTTCTTTTGAATCAATGTAAAAAAATAGATATGAAAAAAGTTTTACTCTTTAGTATGATGACTCTTGCAACTTGTTGCGGGGCACTGGCACAAAACGTAACTATTCCTGATGCTGAGTTTAAAAGTCGTCTTTTGGCTCATGGTTATAGCAATACTAGTCCTGGGGTAGGGGTTATTGACATAAATGCAGATGGTGAAATTCAAGTTTCGGAAGCCTCAGCCTACACAGGAACAATTAGTATTCCATATATCCCAGGCGCACCAGGTGCAAGTATTCCTCTTTCTGATGTAACAGGGATTGAAGCTTTTTTAGCTTTTACTGCGTTGAATAGCATGGATCAACCGATTAGTAGCATGGATCTAAGTCAAAATAGTGCTCTCGAAGAGTTAGATTGTAGGAATAATGCACTAACAAGTTTAGATGTTTCTCAAAACTTGGGATTAACAAGGTTGGTTTGTATGGACAATACGTTATCTAGTCTAAATATTACCCCAAATGTAGCATTGACGGAGCTGTTTTGCAATAATTGTGTTTTAACCAGTTTGAATGTTGCCAATGGCAATAATATGAATTTTGTGAATTTTTCTGCCTTAAATAACCCCAATCTTTCTTGTATTCAAGTAGATGATGTTACTTATTGTAATACAAATTGGACGTTAATAGACCCTTCAGCTGGATTCAATACGGAGTGCTGTTTTATCACAATTCCTGATGCCAATTTTAAGGCCTATTTAATTGGACATCTAGGAATTAATATCAATGGGGATTCTGAAATACAATGTAGTGAAGCGAGTTCTTTTTCAGGTATGATTGACTGCGCAGGTTCGTCAATAACAGATATGACAGGTATAGAGGCTTTTGCTAATTTAACGTCGCTCAGTTGTGGCTATAATCAATTTACAAGTTTAGATGTAACTCAAAACTTAAATTTACTTGAACTAAACTGTTTCTCTGGTAATCTAACCAGTTTGGATGTTAGTCAAAATACTGCTTTAACCATATTGAGCTTCGGTTCTAATTCAATAACAGGCATAGATTTAACTCAGAATACAACATTGCAGAATTTGGTTTGTTCGTATAATCCATTAACGACTTTAGATGTGACTCAAAATACGAATTTAAATATATTGAATTGTACTAACTTATCATTAGTAGTACTAGATTTAAGTAATAATACGGTATTAGAAGAATTGCATTGTGGGTTCAGTTCTCTAATAAGTTTAGATTTAAGTCAAAATATTATCTTGATGACAGTCGATTGTGGAGGTAATGAATTAACATCTCTTGAACTTTCAAACAATCCTGACTTGTACAGTCTAACGTGTTCTCAGAATTTTGATTTAAACAATTTAACGATGTCATCGGTGAATGTTAATGCATTTAGGGCGAGCTATACAGCTTTAACATCACTTAATTTGAGCAATCAACCAAATTTAGATTTCATAGAAGTTACCGATAATACCAGTTTGTCTGAATTAAATATTGCCAATGGGAACAATCAAAATATTTCATATTTCAATGCAATGAACAGCTCTAGCCTAACATGTATTCAAGTTGATGATGCTGCATGGAGTACGACGAACTGGCCAAATATTGATGCAATAGCAAGTTTTTATATCGATTGCGGATGGGTAGGTTTGAATGAGCAAAATGACATGTCTGTGTTGAGGGTATTTCCAAATCCAACAACCGGTATCTTAAACGTTATTGGGAGTAATGGAAATAGTGTGATTATTGACATTACTGGAAAAATAGTTCTTGAAAACGAAACTGTTAACAACCAAATTGATGTTTCGCCCCTTCAAAATGGCATTTACATTTTGCAATTAATTACTGAAAAAGGAGTCGTTTCTAAACGATTTGTTAAAGAGTAAAGAGTTGATAAAGTCTTTATTCTAACGTTCTATGCAAGTCAATAGTAAAAGGAGGATCAATTGGTTCTCCTTTTTTGTTTGTTAAATAATTTGAGATTAATTCGTTCTATTTTAAATCTTCAATACGTTGTTCATTTCCTGTTCATAACAATTGTTAAGCGATTGTTTAGGAATTTCTTTTTCCTTATCTTAGAGTTACATAAATTTGCATCCTATGTTTGATGATGAAGAGCAACCCAATGAATTTTTTGAAGGAAGTTTAAAGGAGGACCTTGAAAAGTTTGAATCCTTCCTGAAAGGGGATACTATTGGATTTTTTGATACCGATCGTTGGGAAGCGATGATCGATCATTACCTCATTGCGGCTCAATATTCAAAAGCGCTCTTGTGCGTCGAAGAAGCTTTAACTCAGTTTTCATACAGTCCGCTGTTTAAATTGAGAAAAGCACAAGCACTTTCGGCGACTGGAAATTTAAAAACGGCATTGAACTTATTGACTGAGATTGAACGGAGCGATGTTCCATCAATGGAAGTATTGCTTTCGAAAGCTTCGGTTTTTAGCCAGCTTAAGGATACAAAAAACGCAATTAAATATTTTAAAGGCGCAATAATCGAAGCAGCTCCTGAAGATCGAGATGAGATTTACCTCGACCTTGCCATGGAATATCAGAACAACGATGAATACCAATTGGCGATCAATGTTTTGATTGAAGCGGTGGATGCCAATAAATCAAATGAAGGCGCGATATACGAACTCGCTTATTGCTACGATCAAATAGGGGATACCGAAAAATCAATTCAATGTTATTCAGATTTCATTGACGACAATCCGTATTCATTTACAGCTTGGTATAATTTAGGAAATGCATATTCAAAACTTGAGAAGCACGAAAAGGCACTTTGGGCATACGATTATTGCATTCTTATAAATGATGACTTCGGACCTGCTTATTTCAATCTAGGACACACGAGTCTTTCTTTAAATCGATATACAAAGGCCATTGAGTATTTCGAAAAGTGCATGGAGCTTGACGGAGATGATCCTTTGGCGTTATGTTACATCGGAGAATGCCATGAACAATTGAATCAATTGGAATTGGCCCGACATTACTATAAGCGTTCTTTAGAACTCGCACCAATGCTTCCCGATTCTTGGCTAGGGCTTGGAATTGTTGAAGATATGGAGGGGAATACACACGAAGGATTGACCATGATTTTAAAGGCTTCGGAGTTAGATCCGGACAATCCGAGTATTTACCACGTGTTGGCTGGAGCCTATGAAAAGCTTGAGGAACGCGACAAGGCCATTGAGTATTATGAGATGTCTTTGAATCTAGATGCGAACGATGAAGAATGTCTTTTGAATTATGTTGAATTTTTATCCACAGAATCGAATCAAGTAGCATTGGATTATTTGGAAATGTTCGAGGAATTAAATCCAAGTAATGCACTCTTAAATGTATTGAAAGTTAGTGTTTTATGGAAATTGGGCCAATCAGAAAGATCGATTGAGCTTTTTAAGCACTGCTTAACAATTGACAGAGATAAGGCATTAGAGCTATTTGACATAAATCCTGCATTGAAAAACGTTTCAGAATTCGTACTTTTGGGCGATCAATAAATTATATATGAATTTTGAACTTTCCTTTATACCAGACAGACCTGTAAAACCGCGTGAATCGGGGGTAACAATGATGATGGATAAAGGACTTAGCCTAAGAGGCGTAGAGAATTTTATCGAATCTTCAGGACACCTTACTGATGTTGTAAAATTCGGATTTGGAACGTCTTACGTTACTAAAGATTTAAAGGAAAAAATCAACTTGTATAAGGAGGCTGGAATTCGTCCTTATTTTGGAGGAACGCTTTTTGAAGCTTTTTATGCAAGAGGAATGGTTGACGAGTACCTTAAAACTCTTGATAAATTTGGTTTAGACTTACTCGAAATTTCAGACGGTTCAATTATTATTGACCACGATGAAAAATGTGAGTTGATTCAAAGTATGGCGAAAGATCGTACAGTTCTTTCTGAAGTTGGTTCTAAAGATTCTGGAATTTTAATTTCTCCAAGCAAATGGATCAAGATGATGTCTACTGAATTGGAGGCAGGATCTTGGAAAGTTATTGCTGAAGGTCGTGAATCTGGGAATGTTGGTGTTTTTAGACCAAACGGAACAGCGCACACTTTATTGATCAATCGAATTATCGCGAAGATAAATCCAAATGATATTTTATGGGAAGCACCGCAAAAGAACCAACAAGTATGGTTCGTTAAATTGTTTGGAGCGAACGTAAATCTTGGAAACATTGCACCGCACGAAATGATTCCTTTAGAGACACTTCGTCTTGGACTTCGTGGTGATACTTTCTTCGAATTTTTACCAGATGACTATGCAGATCGTTTGAAGCAAGTTAATGGTGGCGAAGAAGACGAGGTAGAGGAAGACTAGACTTCTTTATATGTTCCAGAAATCAAAAGAGATACAAGGACACGCTGGAGCAATTTACTCATGTACATTTGATGGGAAATACATCTACACAGGAAGTGCAGACAAATTTGTAACGCGTTGGAATTTAGAGGAAGGTACTCAAGATAATTTTGCGATCAAGTTTGAACAATCCGTTTATGCACTTGAAATAAATCAGAATAATTTATTCGTTGGTTTGTCCGATGGGTCGTTGCACATTTTCGATCTTGAAGAACGAAAGGAACTGAAATTCTTTACTCAGCACAAAGAAGCTATTTTTTCATTGGCAGCAAATCCAGTAAAATCGCACCTCTATGCTGGGGATGCAGATGGAAACGTTTCTGTTTGGGATACAAACACGTTTGAGTTATTGATTTATATTCCTCTAAACGCAGGGAAAGTTAGAGATATAGCCATTGAAGAAAATGGAGAGCGTTTTGCTTTGGCCTGTCAAGATGGAACCGTACGGGTTTTTGAATCATCGTATTTCAATGAAGTCTCGACAATCAATGCACATAAGGACGGAGCAACTTCAGTTCTATTTCATGGTGATGAAATTATTTCGGGAGGGAAAGATGCAATGATTCGTTTGTGGAATTTAAGCGATGAAAGCAATCTCCTTGAAATCCCGGCGCACAACTACGCGGTCTATGGAATCAATCAAGTTGGTGATTCGATAGTTTCTATTAGCAGAGATAAAACAGTGAAAACCTGGACGAATAAATTGGGGTTTTCAAAAAGACTCGATCTCAAAGAAGGAGGTCACAGGCATTCAGTCAATGATATGGTCGTTCTCAATGAGAATGAATTCGCAACAGTTGGAGACGATAAAAGAATCATTCTTTGGACTAGAATCTGAGCTCTAAATTCCAATATCCAATATCCAATATCTAACTCTCTAACGCCTAAACCGTATCAAGAAGCTCGTTGTCATCATCCCGACCAACTTCTTCAAACGTGTATTCCATAACATTCTTTGTATTCCCGTCAATTTCCGTTTCAACAAGTTTTTTGGTGAATGGTGTTTTGATTCGAGTAGGAATAAAAAACGCCAAAGCTGCACAAGCGACAAAGAATCCAATTGTGACGTATTCGGGCCAGCCATCTAGCTCTTTGAAACTTCTTAATGAGCGTAATATATTCATGGCCATTAAAATGCCCACAGATTTGAAAATTTCCATCCGGGCCGTTATAGCGCCGAAGATTCCAAAGACAGGCAGGAATATACCCAACACTATGAGCAATAGTAAAATTACGGGTTGTTCTATATCTTGAGCGACAAAATAAATGCCTATAGACCTTAAAATTAGGACGATACTAAGGAATGCCACATAAATATAGATCAATATTTTTATTCGATCGTATTGCGTTTTTGATGGTATTGCTGAGACTTCTCCTGCAAGGGCTTCTTTGCTTCCGCTAATTTCTTTGCTTAAAATATCAAATGCTTCTTGATGCGATTTATTTTCTTTAAAGATCAGTTTATGCGCTGCTTTTCTCGTTTTTAGTCTGCTCATTGTATGAATTTCAGAGCGTAAGATAATCATAGATTATTGGAATACGATAAGTCGTGTAAATTCAACTATAGCGGGTTCAAATACGCCGTTTGCATCGTCATTTTTCCATTGAGAACTCGAACTCCAGTAATTGAAGTTTCGCTGTGCTTCGTCGTGTTAAACTTAAGAATGTATTTTCCTTCTGACAGGTTCGATAAAGTATAAATTCCATCAATGTTCGCTTGAACAAATGAGATAGGACTTCCATCCATTTTGTGAATTGAAACCATCGTGAAAGGAACGAAAGCAGAGGTAGACTTGTCTTTCACAACTCCACGAATTGAACCTGTTTGAGTGTTTCCAGTAAAGGCCAAGAACAGAATTGCAATGAGTATACTACTTTTCATAACTAACGTTTTACATTAGATGAATTCGAGATCTACTTTCCATAAAATGAGTTATAGAAATTCACGCTCCAGAATTATTAATTCAAAAAAAATCACAATTTTTCTGTTCAAATGGAAAAAATTTATCAACTTTGAAAAACAAAGTACTATTAATAATAGATTATGGACAATCAAAATGAACACCTGGAGAATTTAGCTGAAATGCGCTCACTGATGGAGAAATCATCTCGATTTGTTTCCTTAAGCGGACTGTCTGGTGTTTTCGCTGGATTAGCTGGTTTGATTGGAGCTGCAGCCTTGTTTTGGTTTTATGGAACGCAATATTACTATCCTGACCATTCGAATGCGGTTTACACTGAGAGCGGTGAGATCAAAGATTCATTCATTCAGTTTTTATTCCTTGATACCGTTGGGATTCTAGTCATGGCGATTGGATTTGGAGCTTTTTTTACAATGCGTAAAGCGAAAAGACAAGGTTTAAAAGTTTGGGACGCTACTTCCAAAAGGCTTTTGATAAATCTCCTAATTCCATTATTGACGGGAGGTGTATTTGGATTGATTTTAATCAAACAAGGGCAAATTCAACTCGTAGCCGCAACAACTTTAATCTTTTACGGATTGGCTTTAGTCAACGCCAGTAAGTATACTTTACACGATATTCGCTACCTCGGAATCTGTGAAATCATTTTAGGACTCTTGTCCGCTTTTTACATTGGATATGGTTTAGTATTTTGGGCCATTGGATTTGGAATCCTTCACGTTATTTATGGTATCGTTATGTATCTTAAATACGAAAAATAGAAGCAGTGAAAAACATTATTTTACATCTTAACAAAGCCTTCGAGAGTCGAGTGAGATTGGGCATTATGTCCGTTCTCATTGTAAATGATTCCGTCGATTTTAAGTCCTTGAAAGAAATGCTGGAAGTTTCTGATGGGAATTTGGCCAGTCATTTGGCTGCGCTTGAAAAGAAGCATTACGTGAGCGTTAAAAAGCAGTTCATTGGTAAGAAGCCAAATACGTCATATAAAATCACTAGGGAAGGGGATTTGGCGTTTAAAGAGCACCTTGCTGCTCTTGAAAAATTAATTGGGAAATAGAACTATTTTTTTACTTATCTACTTTGTAATTCAAAGTACTTTTAAGTTGAATGAAATGAAGAAAAATCAAATGAAGAAAATCGCAACGTTACTAATGGGAGGCGTAGGCTTCAATGTCTTATTTTGGAGTGAAAACTTGGGCGTTAATCTATTGTTGTTCTCCTTATTTCTAATTGGCATCGGACTTGCTTTTCACCGCGAATCTATAAAGTCCAAACCGGTTTTGATTTCTGCCTCAGGAGTTATAATCACTGCGCTGATGGTAGCTTACCACAATTCGTTTATGGCCAAGTTTACGTGTATGACCTCTATCGTACTATTTGTTGGGTTTTTAAATCAGATGGAATTAAAGGCAATTTTTCATGCCATTCCGACATCAATTTGGAATCTCGGAATGGCTCCTGCAGGGATCTGGGAAAATCTAATGCCTACTTCAAAGAGGGAAGTGATTAATAAAAAGTACTTGAGAACTCTGAAGATTGTAATTATCCCAATTCTATTTTTCATGCTGTTCTACGTTATTTTCCTCTTTTCAAACCCTGTCTTTGACAAATATTCCTCTCAATTTTGGGAAACGATTGGGATTTGGATTCAAGGAGTTTTTGAAAACATTTCTTTGGGATGGATTTTCATGTTCATTCTCGGATTGTGCATTGTGGCTTGGGTTCTTTTTAAATTCGATCTGAATTACTTTCTAAAAATTGAGCAAGGACGGCACAATGATATTACGAGAGCGGTCATTAAAACGAAGCGAACACGTATCTTTTTTAAGAACCTTGACCTCAAAAATGAATACCGAGCGGCACTTTATTTAATCGCCTCAATTAATGCGTTGCTATTGCTGATCAATGTTATTGATATAAGTTCACTTTGGTTCAATTTTGAGTATGACGATTCGATGAACCTTTCAAAATTCGTCCACGAAGGAACCTATCTTTTGATCTTTAGTATTCTTTTATCCATCGGGATTCTGCTTTATTTCTTTCGGAAAAACCTCAATTTCTATTTCAAAAAGAAAACGCTGAATGTACTGGCAACGATCTGGATTTTTCAGAATTTGATTCTCGTAATTTCCGTGGGTGTTCGTAATTATCATTACATCTACAATTATGGATTGGCGTACAAACGAATTGGCGTTATCATTTTTCTTATTGCGACAATCGTTGGTTTGATAACTCTGTTTATTAAGATCAATAAAAGGAAATCATCTTATTTTCTCATCCTTGTGAATAGCTGGCATGTCTACTTCTTACTGATTGTTATGAGCCTGGTGAATTGGGATTCTATTATTATCAACCACAACATTAATCACTCAAACAAAAAAAACATCGACGTTGAATTTTTAATGTCGTTATCCGACAAAACGTTGCCACTTCTAATCGAGAAACAAGATGAATTGAATCTGAATAGAGAGGAACTCCAAATTCTTGATTACAGGGTGACTAAGTTCAAAAGACGAAAGAAAAATACAACATGGAGGTCTTGGAATTACGCTGAGCAAAAAGCGTTGAAGAAACTAAATACTTTAGAATTATGAATTTGAAATTAGGAGTTATTTACGCAGAGCCTGCCGAATTATGGATTGGAAAGCTCGAGAAAAGGATCAAAAGATGGACAATCGTATTTGTTGTGTTTCTTTTACTGAGTGGCTTAACAGCCTTTCCTATCGAAAGTGAATTGTATTATTTGAACAATTGGCTCGGTTCAGAATCTGTCCTCGGAGAATGGATTACGAATTGTTATTCCGCGGTAAAAAAATCGAATCATTCCTATCCATTTTTGGCCTACGGAACAGATTGGTTGGCATTCGCACATATTGTAATCGCGATCGCGTTCATTGGACCTTTAAGAGACCCCGTCCGTAATATTTGGATCTATCAATTTGGAATGATCGCATGTGTTTTAATCTTCCCTGTTGCGCTAATTATGGGGAACATTCGTGGAATTCCAGTGTTCTGGCAATTGGTGGATTGTAGTTTTGGAGTGATTGGAATTGTCCCTTTATTCTTCTGTTATAAATGGAGTCGGAAGTTAGAAGTTATGAATTAGAAATTATGAGTTAGAAGTTAATGGTGATAATTGAACCATGTCAACTTCTAATTCATAATTAACTCTTGAGCCTACTTCAACGTTTTTTTTTCGATTTCATTTTTTTCCAAATGGAATCGGGAAGTATTGGTTGGATTAATTGACCGACGTAGTTTTCTGAAAAGTCTTCTTTAATTCCGAAGTTTTCGGGCTCATGGTTTGGACATGTATAGGTTCCGAATATGATGTCCATTAACGGAGAGATGTTCGCATAATTCCCGCGGTCTCGTTCTATATCATGATGCCAATGATGCAATTCAGGCGAGCCAATAATTGTTCTTAAAAAGGGGAGGGGAAGTCGAACGTTGGAATGAATGTAAATGGCCCAAAATCCTCGGAAGGCGACCAGAATTGCAATTGATTCAACGGGAAATCCAAGAATCATTGCGGGTAGATTTATAATTCCAATCGTGTAAATGGAATCCAGTGGATGCTCTCGATGCGCTGCGAGCCAGTCTAAATGCTTGGCGCTGTGGTGGACTTTATGAAACCTCCAAAGGAAATTGACATTGTGCTGCAGGCGATGTGCCCAATAGATGAAAAAATCACTGAGTACCACCACTTCGATGACTTGCAAATAAAAGGGTTGTGATGCAACCGCTATCCTGAATTCAAGCGGAACAATGAAGTCTAAAAATTCAGCGATATAGTCAATGCCAATAGCGACAAGCCCTCCTAAAAATAAATACTGGCCAAGGAAGAAACACAAGTCGACGATCCATCGTTTTCGAAACACTTTTTGACCTCGTTTTCCAGGAAAGGCTTTCTCCATTGGAATGTAAAGGATGCTTAATGCGAGAAGAATTATGGCGGCTTCGAGGAGTAGAAATACGTAATCCATTCTTTATTTCTTTGTGGTATCTCGATCTCTAATCGAATCCACGCGGACTAATAATGGCGGTATGAAGCCACTAACAAGTGTCGGTTCAACAACGAGATCCTTAAAATCAAAAGGGAGATTTACAACCATTGACTTTGAGGTCATCATTCGATAGTTATTCGCATTGCTGAGTTTCTGGATGAATTGCGGGATTTCAAATTCAAAATTGGTATCGGAAGCTGTTGGAATGTTAGAATCAATCGCTGTTTTTGCAACGTAATTCCGAAATGAAACTGTCTTTTTAGAATCTTGTTTCTCTTCGATTTCTTTTAGAGGTCCGTTCTTTGGTTTTTCATTTGTGTATATCGGCGTGGCTGATTTCATGCTGGGAACATTAGGCTGCCCTTTTCGTTGTTGCTCTATTGGCTGTTCCTCATCAAAAAACTTTCCTTGCTGCAAAACCACAAGCGTTAGAAGCGTTGCGAAAACAGTAAGCGTAATTCCTTTAATTAAATTCGATTTCATAAAGTCAGGTACATTTAATTTGAGCGTTGGTTCATTAATCCGCGATGCTCACGTCTATATCGTCAACGTAAATCACCACATCGTTGTCGTCAGAGTTTGCTGTTGCTCCAAATTCAATCTGACTGTACATTTCCTTTGTTCCTTGTTGAAAGTACAAGATGTCCTTCGGCAGTGTTTTCCATTTGTCTTGATCGATAATTAGCGTTCCGTCTTGCCATACTTTTACCCACCCTTTTTTCTTTTGAGAGAGCTTCGATTCAAAACGAATGTTCACCCATTGATCGCGCGGGAATTCAATGCCTTCGCCCAATTGCAATACGTTTGGATTCAAATATTTGTGTTCAAGAAGAATCTTGTTTTCTACAATCGCAAGGCGCATTCCAGGACCTGCACCGACTGCTGTTTGTTCTTCTATGTCGAAGATAAAAAGCCAATCCATTGGGTCGTTTCCCTCAAGGTATACCCAGAAATCTACCTGAACCGTTTCACCCGACCAAAACGCCATATGCTGTTTGTTAATGCTCGCTTTTGACGTCCCGTCACCAGTTGGCGCAATTGCATAAGAACGAACACTTTGCCCTCCCGAATGATAAATATTCGTGTCAATTGTAATTGTGTTCTCATCATACGACTGCTGAAAGAAAGACCAGAGAAGATCGTCTTCTACGACGATATCATCAATAACAGAATAGCTTTCAAAGTCCTCTGAGAATGTATTTGGTCCATCGAAGAATTTCTTCTTGTTGCAACCTGCCAATAGAGTTGCGGCTAGAATAACGATTAATAGTTTCATTTTCTGTTCAGTTTATATCCAAATGTAAATCCACCCCAATGTTGCACGTTGAAGTCAACAAAATAACCCATGATTGGCGTGTATGCGACTCTTAAATAATAATTTTTATCTGTTGGTTGAAATCTGTAACCCAGACTCATGGGAGTTTTTGCATAAAACGCTGCTCTTGTCGTGACCGTTAACGCTAGCCCAATTCCAGCATCCAATTTGTGTGATCCTTTGCCGCAAGTGCCGTGAATCATTAATGGGAAAACAAGAGCGGTTCCGTTGTTTTTATCAATTGGAGCAAAGCTAAATCCCAAGCGATATGTTAATCCAATTTTCTCCTTTCGAAAGAATTCAGATTCGTAATTGATCGAGGCAATTCCGCCGCTTCCCGCTAATTCAAAGGAGAGAAATTTTTCATTCTGCCCATAGCTAACGGATGAAATAGTTGCAAGGAAGAGTAAAAGTATAGCTTTCATTTAGTGGGTTGTTTTAATGCATTTAGTAGCTTAATAAGTCGTCTTAATGATACGATTGGACTTCATTTTCAACAGCTTAATTGGTCAAGAAGAAAATTACGACTTATTTATTGAAAACGTTAAGATTGGGTAGAAAGTATTTCATGAGATTACAATATCAATACGAGAAAATCATTAATGGACTTTGTCTTACGCCATTGAAAATCAATATCTGTATTGGGCTAAAGAAAAAGGGGGACACAAAAAAAGCAAGTCTGATTGACTTGCTTTTTTAAATATAAATTCAATGAAATCTTTTAATTACCGAATGAATCTGTACTGTTGTTTTGTACACCAACAGTTGGGTCACCTACAGAAATTACTTTGAATTCTGTACGTCTGTTTTTCTCATGCTCTTCTTCCGAACAGTCTGATTTAACGGATCCTTCACATTCACAACCATTCAAAAGTAGTGCCTCACCATATCCTTTACCGTAAATACGCTCTGGTTTTGTGATTTTCGTTTTGATGTATGCTGCTGATGCTTTTGCTCTACGATCAGATAGTTTTTCATTGTACGATTTTGATGCACGACAATCTGTGTGAGATCCAAGCTCTACGACCATCCCAGGGTATTTATTCATCACCTCGACAATCTTATCCAATTCAACTTTTGCATCGGGACGAATAATTGACTTGTTTAAATCGAAGTTAATCGGA
>JAWUWJ010000208.1:0-7127 GCA_034111925.1 Crocinitomicaceae bacterium | reverse complement strand
TGAAGGATCGTTGCAACTTGTTTGTGGCTTGGGTAGAGGAATTATTGACCATGTTGATTCAGAAGATGTTGTCACATTTACGGGAAGTGCATCCACAGGGAAAGTTTTAAAAAGCTTGCCTCAATTTGTAGATAAAAGTGTGCCGTTTAACCTTGAAGCTGATTCTTTAAATGCTACGGTACTTGGAGAAAAAGCTGTTCCTGGAACAGTTGAGTTTGATTTGTTCATTAAGGAAACTGTAAAGGAAATCACCGTAAAATGTGGCCAAAAATGTACTGCGGTTCGGAGAATTTTGGTTCCAGAGAATTTCTTGGAAGAACTTCAAAAAGGAATTTCTGCTCGTTTGGCAACAACAAAAATTGGTAATCCATCTGAAGAAGGAGTTAGAATGGGTGCTCTTGCTACTCGAACACAAGTAGACCGTGTTCGTGAAAGTGTTGAGTTATTGGCAAAATCGCAAGAAATTGTTTTTGGAGATTTGGACGAATTTGAAGTTGTTGGAGCCGACAAAAACAAAGGCGCTTTCTTCTCACCGATCTTGTTTAGAAACGATGATCCATTCAATAAAGTAGATGTTCACAGTATAGAAGCGTTTGGTCCTGTATCGACGATTATGCCGTATAAAAATATGGATGAAGCAATTGAGCTTGCTCGAATGGGTAAAGGTTCTTTGGTTTCATCAATTGTAACTCCGGACAACAAAGAAGCAACGGAATATGTTGTGGGTGCGGCAAGCATGCACGGACGAATCTTGGTGTTGAACGAAGATTGTGCGAAAGAAAGTACGGGGCATGGTTCGCCAATGCCATTGTTATCACACGGTGGTCCAGGTAGAGCAGGTGGTGGAGAAGAGATGGGTGGAATGAGAGGTGTGTTGCACTATTTGCAAAGAACAGCCATTCAAGGACACCCAACGACAATTACAGCCTTAACGCAGCAGTTCCAAGTTGGAGCTGCAATGCCAGAAGCAAACCCACACTTGTTTAGACAACATTTTGAGGAGTTGGTTATTGGAGAGACGGTGTATACGCACAAGCATACGGTTACGGAAACAGACATTGTAAACTTTGCGAATGTTTCAGGAGATAATTTCTATGCCCACATGGATGAGACTTCATTGGACGGAACGATTTTCGAAAAGAGAGTTGCACACGGATACTTCTTATTGTCAAAAGCAGCGGGGGTGTTTGTTGATCCTGCAAAAGGTCCAGTTTTATTGAATTACGGCGTTGAAGAAGCACGATTTACGAAGCCTGTATATATTGGAGCGACGATTGGAGTTCGATTTACGGTTAAAGAGAAAATCGACCAAGAGAAGCGCGACGAAGAAGATATTGCAAAAGGGATTGTGAAATTTCTAGTGGATATTTTTGATGAAACTGGTGAAACGGTTGGTTTGGCGACAATTTTGACGATGGTAAGAAAAATTGATCAGAGTAATTATTAAATGGAGTTTCACGAGTTCAGTGCAGGTGATCAGCATAAATTGGTTGCGATTGTTCGTAAGACTTTAGCGAATGATAATGGGCTTGCGATGATTTCCAAATTATTGCAAAATAAGGGATTGTCTCACGCTGCGGCAAAAGAATTGATCCAAAAAGAAGCTCTCGTGTTTTGGCAATCGCAAAGAAATAATGCGGCAATTTCTATGTTAGTGGGTTTTTTGGGAATTGGATATGTACTTTATTCAGTTGTCCGAGGCATCCCAGGAGATTACGATATTTGGGGTGTAGGTTTGTTTTTAGGAGGTTTGTTTTTATTCTTTAGGAATCGCCGGCGTTTAAAATACCTGAAATCTATTCTTGGTAAATAAAATATTGAATTGTTTCAAACAGATACACAAACCAAAACGATTTTAATTGTTCAGTGCATTGCCATGCTGATGGGAACATCAACGCACGTAATGTGGGCGATAGAGAATGGGTTTATGTCAAGTAATTACAATGCCAACTTCGGATCCATGTTGTTTTGGGATAGCCTGACATTTCTAGATCCATTGGCGGCTTTCTTATTGATTTTTAAACCCAAGACTGGGTTGATATTAACGGCCGTTATTATAGCGATTGATGTTCTACACAACAACATATTTTACTTTGATGAATTGTATCAATCATCCATGGGGCTTGGAGAGTGGTTTCTAAAATACTGGATGATTTTTGGCCAGATTGTATTTGCAGTTTTTGTTTTCTCGACTCTTAAAAGGAATTTACGGGAAGTAGGAACGGCACTATGATTGGAGTATTTTATCACAATGAATTCGCATTCCTTCTGTCATTTCTATTTTGAAGTATAGAATCCAATAGGCCAGAGATTTCGGTGATCACTAGGTGTTGATTATCAGTCATTCATTCTATTTTCAATTGGTATTTCTCTTTCACAGCATTCCTTGACTCATTGTTGTTTTGATGTTTTATGGTCCTCCCACTTTATCAGATTAATTAAATTAAACCCGAGATAAGGCTTTATAGAGAGTTTCTGCCTTGCGATATAGGATTATGCTACTAATAATCCGCCATGATTGCCAATCTCATAATTTATAATTCATTGATTAATAAAGACGTTTTGAGCGAACGAATCGCTCAGGATATAACCACCTATAAATTAGATTATTTATTATGAAAAACAATTTTAAGTTATCATTAACGTGCCTCGTTGGAGCCATGTTATTAGGGCAGACAAGTATCGCCCAACCAACTCATCAACCTGATGTATCCTATACGAATGATGGAAGCTGTGCACGAGTAGGTCACGGGAGTACATTTCCCGCTGCTGGAACTGGATCTAGTGGATTCATGCAGGCTACTATGGGAGGGATTGCAGAACACAATGGTTTGCATTATTTAGTTCAAAACGTTGGGCATACCGACTCTAAAAACATTGTGTTCGACAAGAAAAATGGAACAACAGGAGCGCCATTAGGCCTGAGTAGATTTAATATTGGTCAACTCGTGAATGGAACCCTTTCATCGGATAGAGCTTGGGATATTGCGATGGATGTATCAATGAACCGCATTTATATTTGTGGTCAGTCTACGACGGGTACGCATAAAGCGTATGTAATGGCTTTAAGTATGACCACAATGGCACCTATTTGGAGCTTTGGAAACAACGGGGTTCTTTCTGTTGGAACAAAAAATAGCGTCGCTACTGGAATTCAATTAACTGGAACGGGAAACAATTTTGTTGTTTCCGTGAACGCTGGAAATAAAATTGTTCTTAGAGAGTATAATTTATTTGGAGTGCCAGTTATGAATGGTACAATTTCGGTGATTAATAATTCTAGTTATTCAACCAATGCTACATTAAAGAAAGGTCCAAATGGTCATTTTTTCGTGGCAGGATCTGTTAAAAATGGAGCAAATGTTCATTTTCCTATGATTTGGGAATGCCAGAGAAACACGGGGACAAATAGCTATATCGTTATGAATAGTACGAGTCCTGGAGGCGGAAGTCTTGGTTCTGGAGAATTCATGGATTATGATTTTTATACCGATCCAAGTCCTGCCAATCCTGGCAATTATGCTTTTGATATTATGGCTGTTGGAAACAATAGTAGTGCAGGAACTGGAATCTTTGCGAATTATGAAATACCTGCAATAACAAGCTCGTATTATTCAGTAAACACAGCGTTTCACAATTCTTCGTCAGTTCCTGGGAATTCATTGGCTTCAAATAATTCTTCAACAGATATTCGTTTTACAAGATGTCTAGTAAATCCTGATGGATACACAAATGTATTGGGTTATGGATTATCTTCAGATGCTCTTCAATTGGGGTATTTGAATCCAACGGGGACAGATTACCAAACGACATATCTTGCTGCAAACGGTGGTAATTGTACTACTATTCATAAGTCAACTGGAATGATTCACGATGGAGAAGGAAACTTACTTCTTTCTGGATGCGCGACAGTTTCAACGTATACAATAATTAAAGTTTCAAACTTCGATTGTTCTCCACCGCTTTCATTGGATGGATCGAGTGAGTTACTTTGTGAAGGGCAGCAGGGGTATTTGAACATTAATACTGAAAGCGGATATGAAATACTTGTTCAAGGGTACCATGGGCAAATTATTCATCAGGGATCAAATCCTGTTTCAGTGATAATTAACCCAACTGTTACAACAACATACACGGTTACAATCACAGATCCTCTTACAGGATGTCAAACTGTTATGACACATACCGTATTTGTTTATGACAACGATGCTTCGTTCTCAATGTCAGTGAATACATCAAATTCAAATTACTTGACTTTGTCAGCGATCGCCAATGATCAAGCTGCAAATTCACAATCTGGATTTGGCTATTACTGGTCTGTTGAAGAGATAGATGGTTCGGGGAGTTCAATCTTCCAATTCAGCAACCCAAGTTGTTGGTGGATTCCATTGAGCACACCAAACGTGTTTAACGGGATTGATTGTATTTCGAATTCTTATTCTGGAACTACGACCATTTCGAATTGCAGTGTTCCGAATGTTGGACGATTTGAATACGGTAAAAGATATCGAATTACCCGAGCAACTTGGTCTGACAACTGTCCTTGGGATCAGTATTCAATGATTATCGAAGTTATTCAAAAAGGTGGTAAGAGAATTGTCAATCAAATTGTTGATTCTGATGCTCCTGATTTGAGTGGTTCTAAGCCTTCAGCATTCGATCCGATCGCTTCTTTGGAAGTGTACCCGAATCCAAACAATGGATTGTTTACTGTGGCTTCTTCGGAAGGATTTGGTAGCGATGTCTTGATTTTCGATATGACTGGTAAGATGGTTCAGCAATTAGAACGACCTGAAGGGAATGAGTTATCTGTTGATTTAGGTACTTTAACTGAAGGGATGTACTACATTAAAGTTGAAATTAATGGACAACTTCAAACTGAAAAAGTAATTATAAGATAAAGATCTTGTAGCACAAGAAAAGGCCATCTTACACGAGTAGGGTGGCCTTTTTGTATTTAAGTTGATTGGCAATTTAGTGGCATTAATTTTGCTGTACGGAACATGATTTTGGCATTGTTTACGAAAATAAAACGGCCCTAACTAACTGATAAACAATTGTTAAAATCTTGCGTTTCGATTTATAAATCATTACTTTAATTACCATTAAAAATTTACAATTATGATTAAAACAATTACAAAATATGGAGTGGGATTCGCTTTACTCTCTTTGTTGATGCTTTCTGCATGTCAGAAAGAAGGCGATTTGGATTATACCGAACGAAAATTGGTAGGGACTTGGCACTATGAAGATGCCTCTATGAATACGGGAATATTTTCGAGTGAAGACTTAATGGATGAATATGATGCGGACGAACTTATATTAAACAATGATTTCACGGCTGTTCATTTTGACGATGAGACGCAAGTTAGAAGTTCAGGAACTTGGGAGAAATCTCAACAACAAGTGGACGGTTGTTACACGACTGTGTTAACCGTGAATTTAACCCGCTCTACGACCAACGAGAACTATATTCTTGAATTCCATCACTTGGTTGTGAGTAAATTTCAATTTTCAGGAAACGCTGAGACATCATCAGGGAAGGCTGACTTCGAATTGTGTAAAGATTAGTTTTCTAGACTTTTAAAGGAATCTTTTTCGTTGAAAACGATATGTTAAGGTTGTTCCAAAGTGCCGATTACGGTATGTGGAACAGCCTTTAAATTCCAATCAATTACCATTCCTTGAGCAATTTGATCCGCAACTTCTTTGCCATAAAGCAGCTCGCACAAATACAACGATGCCTCAAAACTTTTAGCTCCACCTGCTGAGGTAATTACTTTTCCATCGTGCACAAATAGTGTTTCATCTCGGATGTCTAATTCAGTAAACATCTTTCGCATTGCTTCTATATCAGCTGGGAAAGTTGTAGAAACACGACCGTCTAAAACCCCCGCTTTGGCAAGTACAAATGCACCGTCACAGTGAGAGGTAATAAATCGAGCATCCTTCGAAATTCTTTTCACAAATTCAATCATTTTTGAATCTTCTAAATCAGAATCCAAATTGTGTTCTGCACTTGGAATGACGAGGATGTCAATGAACGGCAATTCGTCTTCCAAATAATTGAAATCGGGAAGGATTCTTAAACCTTCAAATGTCGTTATTGCTTCAAGTGTATTTGCAACGGTGAAAACATTCATGGGCTTGATTCCCTCTCGAAATTTCGTGTGTTGATAGATGTCATAAGGAGCCGTTAATTCAGTATTGAATGTCCCATCCATGATAAGGAATGCGACGTTGTAGTTGTTTTCGTTCAGATGAATTTTTCTTTTCAAGCTTGGTTTCGCTTGTTCAGAATCAGGCTCTTGTTCAGAACACCCAAAGAGAAATAATGCGCTTAATAAAATGAGTAAGTTCTTCATGGTAATTCTATATTTTAATCCTCTTCAATGTGTTAGTGCGGTTAATAATAATCATGCAAACAAAACGTCAAACGCAAGCACAAAATAAAGGTCTGTGATAATTATAGAAAAGAGAGTTCCTAAAACGAATATTATCCAACGCCAAGTATTGCTAAGGCCATTTGTTTTATACATGTAATGAGCGAGTACGCCAATTCCCCATCCTAGGCTATAAAAGATATTGGCTATGATTAAGAACAAAACAGCTTCGAAAATGATAGTGTTTCCGCCAACAATTTTCCTCCAGGGATAATCCCAAAAATCGTAAATTAGAAGTATAGATAATCCTACAATTAGAATATTATATATGATTCTTCTTTTCTCCCACCACATTATCATTTCCTTGATAACGGATTGTTCAGGTGCGTCTTTCGTTGGTGAGTCGATTACAATATGGTTTTTCTCCTTTTTCAATGATGCTAAGTTGTAGTTGTTAAATGCTATTTACCAAGGCATAACGCAATTCATCATGGAACTCACCATTTTTAAACAACGCCTTCTTGAACAGTCCTTCGTATTCAAATCCACACTTTTCAAGAACGTGAGAAGATGACGGATTGTAATCAAACACACCCGCGTAAATTCGTTTGAGATTCATTGTTTCAAATCCATAGCGCGAGATGATCTTAATGGCCTTGGTTGCAATTCCTCTGTTCCAATATGGTTCACCGATAAAGTAGCCTATTTCGGCATTAAAACGGTAAATGTCTTCAGAAGGATGCA
>JAWUWJ010000207.1:0-23499 GCA_034111925.1 Crocinitomicaceae bacterium | reverse complement strand
ACAGACCCCAAAAAGAAAGCGGAGATTAAAGATCGAATTGAGCGCAATACTGAGGGGCAAGATTTTGATGGATTTCGTCATTGAGTATGACCGGCTTCAGCTTTTATATATAAAAAAAAGACTGTTAGCCATTAGACCGCTTCGCTTATAGACACTATTATTCAGTTTAAGTCGAAACCCTGAACTGAACCCTGAGCCTGTCGAAGGGTTACCATTTTTTTGTTCCCCTTCCATGTCCTTGCCACAAATATGGGTTTGTAGATTTGAACTTAAAGGAAATCTCAAAACCGCTTCCGCCTCCTGAAATAGCCCTCAATTTGGACACATTAAAATCGTAGCTAAAACCAATTGAATAGCCATTAAATTCTATCGAACAGGATGGAATGAATGAATCTCCCAATCGGTAAAAAGTTCCCAAATTGAGAAATGCTCCTTTTACATACCCTGTAACTCTAGATGCGTTTTTTAGCTTGTATCTGTATCTTGACCCAAACAATATCTCTTTTGAAGGCCCTTGAAACTGTGCTATTACTGCGGGTAGAATAGACCATTTAGAGTTTTGGATGCCGATGAGAAATTCGGCGTGAGCAACTAGATTCCGATACAAAGCATCAGGCGTTGAAGCAAACCAATCAAATTTGGGTCTTAAAATATGATTGTAAGCAACTCCAATTTTCATATTAAATGCATCGTTGGAAGTCATATAGCGTTCATTTGTTGAGAAGTAATAAACGATCCCTGCAGATAAATCTCCTTTTATCTCGGAAACAGAATTAAACGACTCACCAGAGAGTGCATATTGATTGTAGCTGCCTCCACTATATTGGCTATTCCATTGAGCGCCAGAAACATCCAATCCTTTTTGGATAATGCCCCCGCTAACACCTACAGAGAATTTCCTTTGTCGATCGAGTGCAAGAATGGTTGAAAAGGCCAGTTGAGCACCTGTATTTCCAAGTTTATGATCGCCTGCAACATCTCTATAAACATTGGCTCCAAACCCGAAAGAAGCGTTTCCTTTGCCATCAACTCGAACATCTACATTGGCTCCATAAGTGTTAAACTTGGTACCTATACCCGACCATTGATCACGATAAAAAACTGCCGCTCTTAAGTTTGCAGGTATAACTCCTGCCATGCCTGGGTTGAATTGAATTCCATTATTCCAGAATTGAGAAAAATGAACATCTTGAGCATTGGAACAAAACGCAATTAAAGCAAATAATAAAATCACTAAACCTTTCATAGTTCTTATTTAATTAATGTGACGTTACCTGTTTTTCTTTGATCAATACCTGAATCATTGGTATAGGTTAAAACGTAAGCGAAAACAGCAGTATTCAATGGCTTGTTTCTTTGCGTTCCATCCCAGCTAATACCTTGACTCTCTGACTCAAAAATAAGTTCCCCCCATCTATTGAAGACGCGAAGTAGATAGTTGTTTAAGCCCGTTCCTTCGATCACAAAATTGTCGTTGTTACCATCTCCGTTTGGAGAGAAAATTGTTGGAACGAATAAATCGTGCTCCTCCTCAATGATGAAAATTGTAACTGCATCTTGACTTGAACATCCTTCGGCATTTGTTACAATGAGTGTAAACTCTGTTGTGGCATCAATGTTTACTGCAGTGTTTGCACATGTTGGGCAACTAAGCCCTGATGAAGGGTCCCAGAGATATGTTCCGCCACCATTTCCCAATAGACTCGTAGATGTTCCCTGCAACATGCTTTGATCAACACCAGCATCTGCTATTGGCACAGGGTTCACGATGATTGTGATCGTATCCGCATTAATTCCACAAAGAAAAGGCGAAGTATAAATTATTTCCCACGATCCAGTCCCAGCAATGGAAGGATCAAACACCCCTGAATTTGGATCAACACCTATTCCACTCCATGTTCCTTCCGTTCCATTCGTAATCAAAGTTAAAGAGACATCGTTTGCACAAAATGGTCCTGCTAGGTCAACGACAACATCAATTGCATCTACAATTTCAACATCAAACGTTTCTGTTCCAGGACATGCCCCAGCAGTGGTATATGTCACTGTAAAATTTCCAGCGCCGGAAGAAACCAAATCAATAATACCCGTAATTGGATCTATAATACCCGCTCCTGTGATTATAAATACTCCTACCAAAATACTTTGTAAAGCAGGAGCGGGGTTAAGATCTGTAATGCAATAAACGTTTGATGCATAACTAAAACTAGCATCTTCTGAGGCAAGCACAACAATGTCGATGGTGCCAATATCACCGCAAGAACCGCTTGTAATTGTATATGTTATGGTATGCGTACCTGCTCCCGTGACGGATGGGTCAAATGTTCCAACAGTTTGGTTTGTAACACCTGTTCCTGTCCAAACTCCTCCAACATCTGCAGCTGCTAAATTAACAGTAGGGTCTGATTCACAAAGATCGGCTTGAGGGGTAATTGTTGCATCAAGTTGACCTGTTACCTCAATAATTATATCGGATGTACACGTATATGGAATTCCACCAAGAGTGTACTGAACCTCGTAGGATATCGTATGAATTCCTATTCCAGCACTAGACGGCGAGAATTCTCCAGTCGCACCATTTGTTATTCCATTTCCTGTCCAAGTTCCACCAATAGAATCTGCAGTTAACAAAAATGCGGGATCGTTTATGCATACCGCTGCAACAGAATTGATCGAAGAACTTATGACCAAAAGTACAGTGTCTCCATAAACACCTGATGTTGATTGATACAAGCCATCCGTTACGATTGAATCTCCCGAGCAAATAAATACGGTGTCCAATAGAGTACAGTTGCAAATAGTTTGATACTCAAATGCTCCAATATCAGGGTCGCAAACTCTAGGAAGATCGCGTTGGTCCAATACTGGATTTAATCCTCCTGCATCGATCGCTGGACTTGCACATGCGATTGCGTGGGTCTCTCCAAGTCCTCCATTTGGAGCCAAGCCTGACAAAAGAGCATCCACTGGACTTCCAATTGTTCCTGTAATATCTGCTGTTCCTGGAATCCATGTTGCACCATCTATCTCGCCAATCAAATTAAAATCACCTGAAGTGATTGTTCCATTGATGTCTTTACCTGTTCCTCCGGCAATATTC
This sequence comes from Crocinitomicaceae bacterium, assembly GCA_034111925.1. Lineage (GTDB taxonomy): Bacteria > Bacteroidota > Bacteroidia > Flavobacteriales_D > Crocinitomicaceae > UBA4466. The sequence continues at coordinate 20,399 of JAWUWJ010000207.1, read as the reverse complement.
TGCGCGACAATTGTATTCGTTAATGTACACGTTCCGTCCATGCCCCAGAATGAAATTCCTCCGCCATTTGTAGGTGTATTATTTGTTGTGAATGTTGAGCTAATGATCGTGTAAAATCCAGTTCCTAATGATAAAGCTCCTCCTGCTCTCGAATTCGAAGGCCCGCCTGTTGTGTTTGCCGAATAAGTTGAATTAATGATTGAAACATTAGTTCCAGCAGCTATTGAATTTTGATGTGGTATAAGTTCCATTGCGCCCCCGTCATTCCCAGAACCTAAAGCGCCATATGCCCCAGTAGAGTTGCCCTTAAAAGTGGTGTTCGAAATGTCAATCGTAAAATCTTCGGAGTTGCCTACCATTCTGACTCCTCCTCCGATATAAGACCTGCAGTTTTCAATTTGACAATAGTCGATAATTACAGTAACAGCTCCATTTTCATTCCAAGTATTTGGGTCATAGGTTACGATATCAATTCCACCACCCCTTGTGTTTAGCGACTCACTTGCCTCACAATTTGATATTATACAATAGGACAAAGTAAGATCAGAGCCGAATACAGCGCGGATTCCACCACCGCCTTCATTGTCATTTGTTAAGCCATTAATGATGCTTACGTTGCTGATGATCACATCTGCCGAAAAGACATTAAACGCGCGTGATGCGAAGTTGCAATCTATACTAAGTACAGCCGCTCCTGGACCTAAAATACTTATGTCTTTACCCACGGTTATGTCAATATGTCCAGAAGTAAGTGTTATCGTACCTGCAATGCCTGTGGCATCTACAACATCTCCAGCGACAGATATTGCAACTGCGTCTCTTAATGATCCAACTCCGTTGTCGTTTGTGTTTGTAACAGGTATGATTACCGCATGAGAGCTAAATGAGAGAATTAAACTCAAAAGAGAAAGTGTCAGTTTGGTCATAGATTTGAGCGATTAGTGATTAAAGAACGACAAGTTTCTGTTTGTGACTTTTTCCAGATTCAACATCCACAAGGGTTAAATAATAAGTTCCTACAACGAGATGATGCCATAAACGTGGATAGCTCGTGCTTCCTTTGTAAATTTCTATGTGTTCTTGAATGACCATTCTACCAAAATTGTCTGAAATAATTAGTTGAGCATTCCAATCAATACTGGTGTTGATGTTTAATTGAGGATCTGCCGAATAAATGGTTGGGTTGATCGTAATTTCCGATTCGTCATTAAGATTTACTGCTATCGCTGTAGATGTACTTTGGGTGCCATCAAAATCGAATTGGTTGAGTCGGTAATATGAAGTATTGGACAGTGGTGAAAAGTCATAATCTTCATATGTAATTGTCTCGCTAGTGGTTCCAGCCCCATCTTGGGTAAGCACATCTTCCCATTTCACGCCATCTTTTGATCGTTGCACAACAAAATAATCGTTGTCTTTTTCGCTTAGCGTTACCCAATCTAGTTTTACACTTCTATTTTCTACAACAGCATTGAAATAAAGCAATTCAATAGGAAGCGGATCACAATTACAAGGTATTTGGTACTCAAACGCTCCAATGTCAGGATCACAAACCCTTGGTAAATCTCTTTGATCAAGCGCTGGGTTGCTTCCACCAGCATCAATTGCTGGACTTGCACAAACAAAAGCATGCGTTTCCCCAAAACCACCATTGTTGGCCAAAGCTGCTAATTGAGGATTGGTACTATTTAAGTCCGTTCCTGCATTAAATCCATTTCCTGCCCCATTATTGCCAATGAGGTTAAAGCCACCAGAAATAAAACTTCCGTTAACATTAGTACCTGAGGATACTGCTGTGTTATTGGCGATTATAGTATTTGTAACGGTGCAGTTCCCACCTCCCCAGTGTATTACTCCACCACCATTCGAACCAGAAGAATTGTTAACAATAGTGCAGCTGTTTATTGTAACATTTCCATTTCCCAGCGATAACGCACCTCCGGATTTATTATTGCCACCTGTTGAAACAGATGAATTACCAGAAAACGTACAATTGGTAAAGTCAATGTTATCGTTATTAATTGCGGCACACTCAAACGCACCTCCATCGTTTGCAGCCGTAGGAAGTGTATGGTTGTCCTTGAACGTTGTATTGGACACACTAAATGAGCTTCCTCCTGTTGAATACGTTCTGTACACTAAAGCGCCACCTATATAAGATTGATTATTTTCAAATTGACAATATGAAATCTCAACCTTTTTAGCCGTTGTACCACCTGCCCAGTTAACCGGATTATAGTTTGCGATATCAACCGCTCCACCTCTGCTGTAACTGGAATTCGAAGAATTATTAATAATAATGCAATTACTAATAGTAACGTCACCTATTTCGTAACTGGCCAATGCAGCTCCTCCACTAAATACGTTGGAATTATCGGATCCATTTGTTAATGTCAGTCCATCAAGTTCAATGTCAGCATTTGAAACATAGAAAATTCGAGAAGTATTGTTTCCGCTAATGCTTAGAATTGCAGCGCCAGGGCCATTAAAAGTTAAGTTTTTGCCAGAACAGTCCAATTGACCGCTAGTCAAAGTAATTGTTCCTGCTAAGCCAGTTAGGTCAATAATATCTCCCGAATTGGAGTTGCTTATTGCGTTTCTTAAAGATCCTCCTCCTGCATTGTTCAAGTTTAATACGGTAATGGTGGCAGACCAGGCGTTAGAAAATTGCAGGCAAAGGAATGCCGTAGTTAGTATAGTCAGTTTCATTGCTAAATATTTTAATTAGTACAACCACAAAAATAGACGAGAGCGATTCCTACTCTTTAAAATTATGGTATACAATAGGCATACAAGAGGTGTTCAATTGAATTAATTGGGAGGTAATTAGTATTCATTTTCGTTTCTTTGCATTGAATTTAAAGGGATTAGCCTGTATGAATAGTATACAACCACCATTTCTGAAAGTGTGCTTTGGAAAAATCATGAGTCTCATGACGATTTTGCTCATTTCTCAGATTTCTTTTGCCAATGATTTGACCAAAGAAGTTATACGCTTACAAGAAAAATTGTTGTCAGGAATTGCGCACGAAAGTTATGATGGAGTTTATAATGAGGCCAATGCCTTATTAGAAACCGCAACGGGCAAAAAAGATTACGACAATTTGGTGAGAATAAACGTGCTTCTTGCCGACTTGTACTTAAGTAAATTGGGGCAACTGAGTTCAGCAGAAAAATATTTGTTCGAGGCATCAAAATATGTTTCAAAGGTTAAGAACTACGGCATTGTGATGAAGTTCAAGTATATCTTTTCCAAGCAAAACTATCTAACCGGAAATTATTCTGGGGCAAAGAAGCACTTGTATGAGTTAATTGAGACGACGATTAATCGTGGTGGAAACGAGTTAAAATTGGGTGCTTATTATCACGCGATTGGCACTATTTGGGAGCGTGAGTTGCGTTTGGATTCTGCTCGATATTATTACAACAAGTCCATCGAGAAATATGAGTCCGTTACCGAAGATCCGCTATCGTTTTTTAATCCAATTCATGATATTATAAAGTTAGACATTCTCGAGAAAAAATTTGATTCCAACATAATTGAAAGGATTGATCACCAAATAGAATTGAGCGCAGAAAACAATCGGTCCTCATATATCATTGGCTTTTTACTTTTGGCTTCTGAGTTTTATTACGAAACTGATCAACTTATTGAAGCGCTTATTCCTCTGGATCGGGCGATGAAAATTGCTGACAGTGTGAGTGTTAATGACAACAAACGAGATCTTTTTGAAGCATATTCGAAAGTCTACAAAAAATTAAAGAACCATGAACTCGCTTTGGAATACTATGAGAAATATGCGACACTGAAAGATTCGATGGAAACAGCGGGAAGTGAATTTCGATTCTCGACAGCCGAACTTTTACTTCACAGCGCGGAGGTTGAACGCGAAATGTATAAGGTTAAAGTCAACAATCAACAAAATGAATCTGAACGCAAAACACTCATTTTCTTTCTTTCGATTGCGATTTTGTTCGTCGTATTAATCATTATTATTCTAGTCTTGGTGCGAAGTAAGAACAAGAAATACAGACAATTGTCAGAAGAAAACATTGCCCTTAAGAACAAAGAACTAAAGTTCAAAGAAGAGGAATTGGGCACATTCGCCACAGACATTATTAGGCGGTCTAGTCTGATGAAAGAAATTCAGTCTGAGTTGAAGAAAATTAAAAACCAGCCCAACGACGATAAACTAAAGGAAGAATTGAATGCGCTTTTAATCAATGTGAACAACCAAAGTTATGTGAACAATCAACTGGTTGACATTCAAAACAAAGTTGAGGACATCAACAACAATTACTACCTCAAACTAGGCGAACTTTGCCCAAGCCTAACCAATGCCGACAAACAGCTGTGCAGCATGATTAAATTAGACTTAAGCCAGAGTGAACTTGCGATAGTGTTTGGGATTGAAACTTTGTCTCTAAAAACGAAGAAATACCGATTGAAGAAGAAATTGGGATTGACACAAGAACAAGATTTAGCGGAGTATTTGAAGGCGATATAGGAGATTAGATATTTAGACAGTTAGATTTTTGGATATTTAGATCTCTACGCTGTTAGACATTGGACCGCATCGCTTTTAGATGAAAGACATAACAGCAATGACTCGATAATTGGACTAATTTATTACATCCTGAGCTAAATTTAAGCCTCACATTGAGTATGTCGAAGGGTGTCGAAGTGAAGGATAGCAAAGGAGAAAGAAGACGTAAGAGCGATAACTCGAAATATCTAGTTATCAATTAATCGCTTCTTCGCGATTAAAATTTCCAACAGTAAGGAACGAACGAATCTAAAAGCGTAGCTGTCCAACAGCGAAGCGGTCCAACAGCGAAGCGGTCTAAAAAAGGCTCCAAACTTCCTTACCAATTTTAACCTTCCCCTCCTCTATTTTCAGTTCATACTTATCGAGGTAAGTGCCGTGTCCTTGGCCGTTTTCAATTGAGAAATGATATTTATGAAACGGACAAACAACATGATCATCTTCTGTCCAACAGCCGTTTAAAGGCTTGTTTTGATGCGGGCATTTATTCTTGAAAGCGTGGTAGCCAGAATCGTTTTTAACCAATAGAACTTCGCCAAAAATGCTTTTGTGGACGGCCGTGTTTTTTGCGGCAAACAAATTTTCCAATTCGCTTTCCGATTCAAACAAAGGATACCATTTCAGTTTCATTCCGAGCATTGGCTGAGGTTATGGAGTTCTATCTAACATTTAAAGATACTAAAAGTGAGAATTCTGAAAGGAACAGTTCTAACGAGACCTCACTTTTACTTCAATTTACATTTCTTTACACAAAATATGGAGCGTGTTGCACTTGACCGCGTACTTTTAATAAAAACGAAAAATGATGAAAAACGGATCAAGCAAAATATTCTCTTTAGCTCTCTATTCTCTATTTTTACTAAGTTGCGGAACGAGTAATGAAGTTCTATCAACGCCGACAACGACCACAGAAACTACGGATGTTAAGGAAGAGAAAGCGTCCATATTTAAGAAGCTTGAAGAAAACAATCACCTTCCAATAGAAGACCGGATCGGGCTTTATCATCAGTTGAAGAAGGACAACCCAAATGATTACAATTTTGAAAGTGAACGTGAATTAAACATTTACGGGTATTCGTTGTTCCAAGTCGGTAAAACAAAAGAGGCCATCGAAATTTTTAAATTATTGGTGTCTGAATTCCCGAACGCTCCCAACCCTTATGACAGTCTAGGAGAAGCGTATTTGAAGGACGGAAACGAAGAGTTGGCATTGCTTAATTATGAGAAATCCGTTGAAATCGACCCAAAAAATATGGGAGCAATTGATCAAATATACCGGTTAAAAGGCTTGGAGATATTGGTCACTGATTGGGGAAAAGAGATCTTTCATTTTCCATTGCATTTCGCTCCAGAAATTCCGTTGGAAGGTCTTGAAGAAGTTGTGTTCCCGAAAAACTGGAGAAAACCAGACAGTACTGATTTTTGGTCCTACGTTTTCGTTTGGGATCTTGACAATAAAAAAGCAATTACAGCAAGTGAATTAGAGTCGACCTTAAAACCCTACTTTGACGGATTGATGAAAGTCGTTAACGATGACGAGAATGCGGAAATGATCAAGACAACCGCCAATTTTCAAAAGAGCACTTCTCCCGAAGACAACGTCGATTTTACAGGAAAATTGACCATTTTTGATGCCTTTGCAACGAACAAGCCCTTGAATTTAAACGCACGCGTATTTTCAAATTACTGCGAAGAGAAAGGAAAGTTGGTTGTTCTTTTCCAATTTTCGCCGTTGGGGTTTGATGCGCCTGTTTGGGATAAATTGAGAACTGTGAAGGTTCGTTCGACGGTTTGTGAGGAGTAAATTTGTTTTCATTAATTGGAACGGTATTTGTACTTCTCCTTCTATGAAAACGACACTTTTAATCATCACATTATTCGCCTTTTCAAGCATCTCTTTTGGTCAAGAAAATAAAGACACGTCCATTGTACAAATTGTAGATTTTCCAGATGTCGAAGCTGAGTTTCCTGGCGGAAATGGGGCTTTGATGAAATATATCAGTCAAAATATAATTTACCCAGAGGATTATCTTGAACTTGATATCACCGGCACCATCTACCTTTCATTTTTTGTTAATACAAACGGGTATGTTTCTGATGTGAAAGTAGAAAGAGGATTAAACAAAGGATTTGATGCAATGGCAAAAAAGTTAATCCGAAGTATGCCCCCATGGAAGCCAGCAAAAATGAATGAAATGGCAGTAAAGAGTAGAGTAAGATTGCCGATCGCTATTAGCTTGGAATAGATTTCTATTGCTCACTCAAATCATTTATTACAAATTCAATTTTCTCATTGTAACCTTCTATTTCCGAATCATAGATGTCAGTATCTTCTAAAAAAGCTTTATAAATCAATTCGTAACTCTCAATTCTCAAATTACAATATTCTTTAAGCTTCAAATTTCGTTCATGAATTCCATTTGGTAATTCGAGCTTGTCGACTCTATCAATGAGCTCAAGGTTTGATTTCCAACTTGGTATTCCCGTATTTTGAATCTCGTCTAAATACTCTTGATTGGTAGTATTTTCAGGCATTCGATAAAGACCTAACGCCGTTTCTTCAAGACGAACGAACTGCTCCATTTCGCGATCATATTTACTAAACTCACTTGGGCTTGTTGTTGATAAGACAATAAAAGAAGATGCAATTACAAGTATCGATAATAACCCTATTGTTGCAAATTTCAAGTTCAAGAGTTTTGGTTTTTTAAGGCTAAAGTAGAACGAATACCCAACGATTAAACCACTAACCAACCCTCCAATGTGAGCAGCATTATCTATTCCACCTTGCACTCCATTCACAAGATTGTATCCAACGAACACAACAATACTGGTAAGCATTGCTTTTCTTGCCGCTTTTTCAATTAAGTTGGTGGTTAACATAGCCAAAAAGACACCGTACATCCCAAATATTGCACCTGAAGCTCCAGCGCTAATTGTAAGGTCATTCCAATACAAACTAGCTGCACTTCCAGCTATTCCAGTTATTAAATAGGCACTCAGAAATCTAGATTTCCCTAAATAGGGTTCAAGTAATAACCCAATATAAACCAGAGCATACATGTTCATCAATAAATGAAAAATGCCAATATGAAGGAAACAACTAGTCAATAGCCTCCATGACTCTCCATCTAGAGTCGCAGGTCGAAAATTAGCCCCCCAAAGCAATAAACTTTCACTATCGGGCAGAAATATACTAACGCCTGTAATTGCCATAATTATAAAAATGGCACTATTCAAATACATTAAAATTGGCGTGATAAAATATCCTTTTGATGGTATGAAAATCGACAAGAAATTCGAATCTTTCTCCTCTTGGTTTAAGGGTTGTTTATTATTCGCTTCTAATTCAAACTCAGTTAAGAGTTCAGAATACTTTTCTTCAACTTTTTCTGAATTTTCCCAAGTAATTAAAGAATCGAACATTGAAATAAAAGAGGTTATGTTTTTTTTATTCTTACCCCAATCCATCCATTGATTGCCTGTACATCGGCTATTTATCTTTATTACTCCATCTTCTATAACTACTTGAATTTTCTCACTCCAGGAACTCATTGAGAATTTAGAATATGCAACGAACCCATTTTCATTAAGAATTCCAATATTCCAATCTAATTTTTTAACCGTTTCAAGTGCTTTTATGAAAGCTTGTTTCTTTGATAAATCGGAAGTGTTAATCTCTTCTTTGTGTTTGGGAGGGAATCCAAATGCCATGTTCTATTTAATTTAATATTATGTATTGAAGAAGTATCTAAGCTATTTTACCAGCGTCAAATTTGAGATAAGTCTGTTTTACTAACCTCTTTCGAACGCCACTTCTATTCTAATTTTCCTTAATCCGAACCCTACCAAACTACAACCAACTTTCCAGTCGTTCTGCCACTTTCAAGATCTCCATGGGCCTTGGCCAATTGATTTGAAGAATAAGTCCCACCAATCTGCGGTTTGATCTTTCCTTCCGTATACAGCGCAACAACCCCCGTCAAACAAGCTTCCATGATTTTCGGACGATTGTCCGCAATTTTAAGCATGTTCACACCCATGATATTCTTTGAGCGCATCATCAATCCAATCGGTAAAACCAATCCCATTTTTCGGACAAAATTGAGTTTCGAGAAGATTCCCCATTTTCCTTCTGCAAGTGCAGAACCACCGAAAAGAATCATTCTTCCTCCTGAACCTAAAAGCGACCAATCTTTTTTGAACGTCGCGCCGGCAACAGGGTTAAAACTGACGTCAATTCTTCCTCCGTCTAGCGCTTTGTTAATTTGCTCAACATAATCTGAAGTTCGGTAATTAACAACGTGATCTGCGCCCAATTCTTTCACCAACGCCTCTTTTTCTGTTCGTCCAACTTTGGCGATAACAGTTGCGCCTTTCAGCTTGGCCAATTGAATTAAAATTGTTCCAACACCACCAGCGGCAGCGTGAATTAAAACAGTATCTATTTTATGAATTGGCGTTAAATATTCAGCCATATAATACGCTGTAACAGCCTGCGTACAAAGCGCCAATAATTCTGCAACATCTTGCTCTCCTACTGGAACAACGGCGTAATCATTCGTGATCACATGCTTTGCATAACCTCCAAATCGACAGAAAGCCAAAACGCGTTTTCCAACCAATGATTTGTCAGCGCTTGCTCCTACAGAAACCACTTTTCCAACGACTTCGTAGCCTGCAACAAATGGCATTGGCGGTGCTTCGTTGTAAAGGCCATTTCTCGCCATAACATCAGCGTAATTGAGTCCAAATGCTTCAACTTCAATCAAAACTTCACTTTCGACAGGATCAGAAAGGTCAAAATCTCTTAGTTCAAATGCGTGGTTCGGATCTCCTTTTTTGACGAGAAAAAATGCTTGACTTTTATTCATAGGTTCAAAGAATACAAATAGATGAATTACTAAACTAGAAAATAATGCTGTACGGTACTGCATTTACCTTTCAACTCAACTCTATTTCGCTTAAATAAGCCGTTTTTTAAACCAAGCAGCTAGAATTCAAAAAGAACAACTCAAGGGTCAAACCTCAAAAAGGATTTGTATTTTGTGTCTCTAATGTCTTGATTTTCAATTTGAATTGGTCTCATAAATTTCCTTGGAACGAACTAAAACAACCCTTATGAAGTGGCTTACTGTACTTTCGATCACACTATCATTAAACTGCTTCGGACAATGCACAACGATTCCAATTGTGGATTCGAGTTTTGAAATTGGAATTTTTGGATTTGATTTCCCTCACATTACGGGACAATGGTACGTGAGCGATGGTGGAGGGCCCTCTACTATTTCATACACAGGTGATTCTTCCTTCTGCTCAAATGGTGGAGGTTGTTTTCAACTTGTGGAGGTTGAACCAAATACAACTTATTATTTAAGCTGTTTTGTTTATGACGGAATCAACTCTCCCGCTAATTTTTACGTGAATTGGGGTGCCTTTTCAATTGTCGCTTCAACTAACAGTTGGACTTTTGCAAGCTATTCGTTCAATACAGGGTCTGACACAACTGCCTATATTGGAGGCTATTCGAATGGAAGTGCATGTTTCGACGATTTCAGAATGACATGCAATCCGCTTTCGTTGGATGTTCCTATTTTAAGTGAACAAACTCCGTTCACTATTTCAACTCTTGAAGGCTCATTCAATATAAGCTCTTCAGAAAATTTGACCGTGAAGGTTGTCAATCTTATGGGGCAAGAAATAGATTATATTCCGTTGGTTGATGCTTCTGTTTCGTTCGGAGAAAACTATCCTACGGGATTTTATATTGTGAACGTTGAATTAAATGGAAAGCTTTGGCAGAAAAAGATCCTAAAGCAATAACGCTATAACTCATTGGAGCATCTCATTTCTAAAAACGAAACTCCATCATCCGAATCAATTTGGATAATTTCATGGATGACCATTTTTCCATGGCGTCCTTCGGGAATGTCTCGTTCAGGATACGCTCCCACACCGATTGAATACGAACAGATGTATTCCGTACCGCAACTTGAACAACCGTAATTCAAGATCGTTTTCTTTGGAATGAATAAAATTTCGGCGTTTTCATCATTAAATGACGCATCGGTAATTATGGCCCAATCCGTCGTTGTAGGTCGAATTACTTTCGTTCCTTCCAAAACAGTAGAAATGCTTTCTAAAAAGGATTCGGTATAAAATCTCGTGAAGAGTGTCTTCAGTTTGTAGTGCGGAACAAATCCTCCGAATCCATCATCTAAAGTTCCAAATTGGATAGTTTCGTTGCACTTTGAACATGGATGAGAAACTGTCCAGTTGCCGTTAAATTCAAAACTATGTGGCAAGTCAATATTGGATTCTACACCTAGTTTTAATTGTGCAACAACTCCTTTTATTTTTGGTTCCCCAAAAACATTGGATTGAATCTTATTTACATTCTGAACCTTTTTTATCATTCAATGACCTTCCCCACGTAGTTGTCGTACTTGCCACTTGGTGAAGATATGATCGTCACTCTGATGTATCCCATTTCAGCCAATTGATTCCAGGTCTGTGAAAATCCAGTTGTAGTGTCTTTTGGAATATTCCACATGGTTTGCTTTCCCAATCCTGGTTTACCATACCATGGAATCGCATCTCCATCAAGTGCATCAAAAGGAAGTTTTTTCAATACTTCAATATCGTAAAAGAAGTCGTATGAATTTTTTGGGTTCTTAAGCGATCGCTCACCGAATGAATAATGCACGTCATCAAGAACTGGACTGGTAAATTTTCCTCCTAATATTGGAAACAGACTATCCTCAGTGAATCCATAGTCGCCACTGTAGCGATCGAATTCTAGTCCTTTTGTAAGCGTAACAGTTGCATTGTTAAATCCTCCTTCACCTGGAGGCTGACCTTCATTTAGAGTATCTGTCGGTCGAGTGAATAAGGCTTCCAAAGCCGGCCATTTATGTTCATTGTATAGAGCGAAAGCTTCATTTTTCGTTTTCTCGCTAAGCTGTCCTTTTTTGTTGAATTTTTTTACAAACTGATCCGCTGTTTTATAAAAAGGGTCAATTTTTGGCGGGGCTGGAGGAACTGGTGTTTCAGTGTCTTTCTTCCCTGGTTCTTTTTCAGGTGAAGAGCAGCTTGTCGCGAATAATAGCAACGAAACGATGCCAATCGTTAAAAATGAAAATGGTTTATTCATGGCTCAAATTAATAATAAATAACCTACCAATTGAATAAATAGGAAATAATTATAGGTATTTATTCCCCAAATGAGTTCATATCAAATTCGGTGAACCCTTCTGGAACGTCCAATGAAAATTTTTCCGCAGCAATTTTTCCTTTTACTACTTCGGTCGCCGTTTGAACGGATTCAATTTTATCATTACCTGAACGAATTGTCGAGATGGTGCATAAAATGGTGCCTTCTACTTGACCTGAATACAGCGACTTAGAAGCCGCAGGTATTTTGGGTGCAGCATACACAATTGACTGCGTGCCGTCTGAAGATTCAATAGTATACTTATTGCATTTATACCCAGCAATTTTCTTTGTTTCCTTTGTTTTAACAACGGTAAAATTCGCTTCTGGTGTATCAAGACTATCATGAATCATCGAATATGTATTCCCAATAAATGGATTTTCCATGAGCATTAACATTGCCTCGGAGGCTCCATTGTAAATTAAATTGGTTGTTCCAGCCATGCCCATTTCCGTTTCCAACCTGAAATCTTTTCCGCTAATGAACCACGTCATTGTAGTCACTCCCATCATGTCAATTGTCGCCTGCATTGTTGAATCCGTAGACGTCATAACTTGATCAAACTTAATTGTATAGTCTTGCCCAAAACAAGGCGTTAACAAAACAACCAATACCAGTGTTAAAATACTTTTCATTTTTTACTTTTTTTTGATTCCAACCCTTCAATGACAATCACAATTTCACCCTTTGGAGGACGTTCTTCGTAATGTGCTTTCACTTCAGCAGCAGTTCCACGTCGGTACTCTTCATAAATCTTTGTTATTTCACGAGCCACGCATACTTTACGATCGGGTCCCATAAATTCTTCAATTTGTCCCAAGCACTTTACCAATCGATGTGGAGATTCGTACAAAACAGTTGTTCTCGTCTCTTCAGCGATTAATTTAAGTCGGCCTTGACGTCCTTTTTTGTGTGGAAGAAATCCTTCAAAGACGAACTTATCGCACGGGAATCCACTGGCTACAATTGCGGGAATTACCGCAACAGGTCCTGGAAGACATTCAATTTCAATCCCTTGTGCGATGCACTCTCTAATCAATAGAAAGCCGGGATCAGAAATACCTGGTGTTCCTGCATCGGAAACCAAAACAGTATGGCTGTTCGCTTTAATTTTATCCACGGATCTTTCCAACGATTTGTGCTCATTGTGCATGTGAAATGGATGCACTGGCTTTTTAATCTCAAGATGGGAAAGAAGCTTATTTGTCGTTCTTGTGTCCTCCGCAAAAATCAATTGCGTTTCTTGCAACATTCTGATTGCGCGAAGGGTAATATCTTCTAAATTTCCAATAGGTGTGGGTACGATGTATAGCTTCGACATGGTGCATTAAGATCTCGTCAAAACTACGTAGTCCTGAAGTAAAGTTTGAAGAAATTTCAATCTTTTGTTTGGTGTTTCTGACAGTCCAATCAATTTGGCTGACTCGTCTGCTAATTCTCTTGCAAACTTCTTTGTTTCTGGATTGGGGTATTTACGAACGCGCTGAATTGAATTTTTAATCAACAGCATGTCTTCATCCGTAAATCGAACAACACCTGGATATTCGGGTGTGTAATTTTCTTGATTCTTAATGGAAAGAACATCTTTCAATGAATACCGAATACTTGATTTGTCTTTAATAACAACTGTACCCGCCATGACATCTCCCATTCGTTGGCTTTTCTCTGCAATACTTGCGTACATCAGTCCAACAAGTCCCATAATTACATGAACGATTCCAATGAAAATAAGATCTGGAGCACCGTTAAAGAGCGTAGCGAAACTAAAACTGATCCACATGAAATGCCCTTTGAAAATCCACCGTGTAAAGATCTCTCTAAACCCAGGTCGTTCTCCAGAATAAGTCACAACTCGAATTCCCAAGGCGTATTTCCCTAAAGTTTGTCCGTGCGATAAATATTCAAGAATCGGATGGTAAAAAATCCAAGGAAGTTTCAAGAGGAAAAGTTCAACGAGCATGTATTGATCAAAGCCAGAATTGCTCAGCAATGCATACATAATAGAGACATAAAGTACGAGCATCGCTGTGTCAATTAGCGCGGATGTACAACGCTGAACGACTGTAGCATACTCATACTCAATCTTTACGTTCTGTGCCGATACAAATTCTATTGACTTCATAACTCTATTCTCAGCTTAAAGATACCTATTTCGATTAAGATTCCAAGTAGATTAAAAATTAGTCAGAATAGGGGCTAAGGCTCTATTTAGAACATTTCTAAATAGAGATTTGTGACAAATAAATGACATAGCAAACTCGATAACTAGGCATATTTGCAATAGTGAAGGATCGAACAGGGTTGAAAGACTTACATATTGTAGCATTTACGCACCGGAATTTACCTGTCAGTGAGATAGGGAGTTTGCACATAGAGCCTGACAATCAGCAAGATCGATTGTCGTCTTTAAAGGAAGCTTTGAACTTGGGCGAATTAATGTTCCTTTCGACATGCAATCGCGTTGAATTTCTTTTCACTTCAGAAACGGAAGTTGATAGCACATTTTTACACAATTTTTTCAATTCACTCTATCCAATACTGGAAAAAGAGGCACGTGTTTCTTTTGCTGAAAATGCAACTGTGCTTCATGGTTTGAACGCAGTTGAACACAAATTGTGTGTTGCGTCTTCAGTCGATTCAATGATAATTGGCGAACGTGAAATTATAACTCAAGTTCGCAGTGCTTACGAAAGCTGTCTTGAAATGGGCCTCACTGGTGATTTGATTCGAATCATCATGCGCCACACGATAGAAACGGCTAAGAAAGTTTATACGAATACAAATATTGCAAAACGACCCGTTTCGGTTGTCTCACTTGCGTATCATAAATTAAGAGACCTAGACGTTCCTTTGGATTCTAGAGTTCTAATTGTTGGGGCTGGTGCAACGAATGTGAACATGAGTCGTTTTCTCAAAAAGCACGGTTTCACCAACTTTAATGTGTTTAACCGAACGCTTTCTAAAGCAGAAAAATTAGCAGGAGATTTAAACGGTCAAGCGCATGACTTGAGTGCTCTGAATTCTTTTGACAAAGGATTTGACATCATCATTACATGTACTGGATCTGAAAGTCACATTATAACTCCTGAGATATACAGCTCTCTTTTAATCGGTGAAACTTCTAGAAAGATTGTCATTGATATTGCAATTCCTCAAGATTTATCGCCTGAGATTATTGCACTTCACAATGTGACGCACATTTCAGTTGAAGTTCTTCAGAAGATTTCAAACGAAAATTTGAAAGCGAGATCGAAAGAAATGCAGCATGTAGAAGAAATTATTGCTGATGCGATGTATGAATTTGCTCACATTGAACAAGAAAGATCTGTTGAATTAGCAATGCGCTCAGTTCCGAATAAAGTCAAAGAAATTAAGTCTACTGCAATGAACGAGGTTTTCAAGAACGAATTGAACGAACTTGATGACGAGTCCAGAGAAGTGATAGATAAAATCATTGGCTACATGGAAAAGAAATACATGAGCATGCCAATGATAATGGCGAAAGAAATACTCCTTAAAAAACGTACGTAATGAAACATGTGATCATTGGTTCACGCGGAAGTGACTTGGCACTGTGGCAAGCCTATTTTGTTAAATCTGAATTGGAACGATTGGGTTGCACTGTTGACCTTAATATTATTAAAACTCAAGGGGATAAAATTCAGCATTTAAGCTTCGATAAGCTTGAAGGAAAAGGATTTTTCACCAAAGAAATTGAAGACGCTCTTTTGAACAAAACGGTTGATTTAGCTGTTCATTCTCACAAAGATTTAGAAACAAATCCTCCAGCGGGATTAACGATTTCTTGCGTTTCAGAAAGAGCCAATCCAGCGGATATTCTTTTGATCAATAAGAATGCAGTTGATACTTCTGAAAAATGGAATCTTAAACACGGAGCGAACGTTGGAACATCATCGGCGCGAAGAAAATCACAAATGCTCAAATACCGTGAGGATGTTGAGATTAATGATTTAAGAGGAAACGTTCCTACGCGGATTGATAAGTTGCGCCAAGGAAACTACGATGCTATTCTTTTGGCCAAGGCTGGAATTGACCGATTGGAAATTGATTTGTCTGAGTTTGAAGAAATCGTGATGGATCCAACAGAATTTGTTCCCGCTCCTGCACAAGGTGTTTTGGGACTTCAGATTCGATCAGAAGATTCGGAATTACACGAAATTTTACAAAACATGAACTTCCCTGAGGTTCAAAAACGAATTGGATTGGAACGCAAAGTTTTAAACCTACTCGATGGTGGCTGTCAATTGCCCCTTGGCGTCTATTGCAACGAAGCAAACGAGTTGTTTGTGTCTTTCGCTGAAGATGTAAATGGAGCGTGTTACAGCCTTAATTATTCCGTTACTGAATTCGAAGGAATGGCAGAAAAGGTAATTCAGGACTTGAAACAAAAAATAGCTGTTGGCTAATCGGATTTTCATATCTAAAAATGAATCAGAACTCACCGTTTTGAAATCATTCTTGATCGACCGAAACGAAACACTAGTTGCTAAAACCTTCCTTCAATTTTCTCCTCTCGCATTTCAGTTAGACAGACCTTTTGACATCATATTTTTCGGAAGCCCAAGGGCCGTTATGTATTTTAAAGCTCAAATGGACATTCCTGCGTCAGCCAAAATTGCTTGCGTTGGAGGTAAAACTGCAGAAGTCATTCGAGCGATTAACAGAGACGTTGCTTTTAGTGGTGAAGACAAAGGAAACATTCAAGAGGCGAGTGCTGCATTTAAAGATTGGTGCGGTGATGAACATGTTCTTTTCCCCCTGTCGTCCATTTCATTGAAAACGTTCTCGTCTAAATTTCAACCCGATCAAAAAACGGAAGTTGAAGTGTATGAAACAGCGATCATTGGATCTAAGATTGAGGAGTGTTCAACATACGTTTTCACAAGTCCATCAAACGTTGAAGGGTTTTTAACTGAAAATTCAATTCCTGAATCGGCACAAGTTATTGCTTGGGGTGAAAGCACGAATGCAGCATTAAAAGCCAAATCTATTTCGGTTGATTTTGTCTTAAGTCAACCCGACATCAATTCGTTGATCGACGCTCTTAAATAAAGAAAGGTCCTAGCAAGCTAGAACCTTCTCCGTTTTTCATAAGTACAGAAGTAGTAAGCTCCTGAACGTCGTAAGTATTATTATAAGCGCCAGTACCGCATTTTTCGAGCTACTTTCCCGAGGGTTTTTGCTCTAAATTCAATGTTCAATTTTCGTCAACCAAAACGCCGACGGAGCCGCAAGATAAAAATTATTTTCTGCTTCTCCCTCGAATTCAAAATTGTCTCTAATCATCTGAACGTAAAAAGAGGACATACCGTTGGTGAAAAAAGGTATTATATAAGAAAAAGGGCATCTTAGATAAACCAAGATGCCCTTCAATAAAGAATATAGTATTACTTAACTACGAATTGAATCGCTTGTTGAGACTCACCAGAACTGATGTTCAAGAAATACATTCCTGAAGCCAATTCGTCTGTTCCAAGAACAACTAAGTTAGACCCAACCGCTGCTTGAACAGTATGTGATTTGATCCTTTTTCCTGAGATGTCTTGAATGTAGAAATCAACATTTTGTGCGTTATTTACGTTGAAACGAACGTTTACCTCATCCTCTGCAGGATTTGGGAACAACGTCAATTCAGTAAACGTTTCTTGATCTTCCAATCCAACAACTAAATTATCGCTTGTTGATCCAGTATAGATGTTGATATTGTCTAAGTAGAAGTTATTTCCTCCATCACTTTCGAATTCGAATTTGTAAGTGAAGTTCTCTACCCAATAAGTAGATGTAATGTTTGTCATGTGAACTGTTGTCCAATCCGCAGCTGAACCAGGTGTCCATGAAGACGCTGATACAGAAGATCCTAAGATATCACCGTGCATTGTTTTACGTGCCGCCCATGAATCACCACAGTCGTTTGACGCGTATACTTTCAACCACTCATCGTTCCCTGAACTACGCTTACGGTAAGCATAACGGAAGCTTAAAGTCATTGCTGTTTGACTTGTTACTGAAGATAAATCAATTGGTGCTGAAATCAATTCATCAAAGTTTCCAGCAGACTGAGCGTAGTTTGGAAGTTTTGCACTTTTTGACCCAGTGTGACCTGCATTTGTTTCCAATTCGAAATGAGCATTGTTTCCGTAATCACGAACTTCCCATTGAATAATGTTATCCAACGTTGTTAATGATTCGAAATCTTCTAAGTAAGGAATCCAAGTTCCTGTAGCAGGCACTACTCTAATGTATGCTGTTTTGGTCTCTCCGTCCGTAACTGAACCATCTGTAGCATCTAAAACTACTTCGTACAAACCTGGCGTGTTGTATTGAATTGATGGGTTTTGACTCGTAGAAGTACTAGGCGTTCCTCCTGTGAAAGTCCAAGTCCAACCGTTTACCGCGTTGTAAGAGTCATCATTGAAATTAACTGTTTCACCAGCACATACTGTTATCCTATCTGCAGAGAATTCTGCTTTACATAAGTATGTATTTCCATCTGCACCTGTAGCTGCAAGATTTGTTGTAGATTTTAAATTACTTCTTCCACCTACTCCTGAGTTCAAAGCATTTCTCATACGTTGTCCTTGACCAGGTGTGAACATTTTAGAACAATATGAATAATCCATGTAGTTCTCCGTGTTATCAATTTGATCAAATCCCCAGAAAGTATTGTCTCCACTGCATGTGTTTGAGGCTAATGTACAAGCCGTTAAACCAATACACTGAGGAGTATCACTTACTCCATCATCGTCACCACAACTCGCTGCATTCCCCGGATTATTATTAGGCCCCCATACGTGAGGCAAATTCAACCAGTGTCCACATTCGTGTGTTAAAGTTCTACTTCTACCAACACTAGATGTTCCGATTGAACCAACATAATCAGAAAGAACCCAGATGCCGTTGCCCATTGCTGTTCCACCACCCCAGTTAGAAGGTAAAAAAGTATACCCTGCTGCTCCACCAATGTTTGAACAAATGAAAATATTCAGGTATTTGTTTCCTGCCCATTCTCCTTGGTAAACATCGTTTCCATTCTTAATTGCAGTAACTTGCGTTCCTCCACTTTGACCGCTTGACACTTCAGTAGCAGAACTAACTGTATGTGTAATTCCAGAGAAACAAGTTCCATCTGGCGCTTTTGTTGCTAAAACAAATTCAATGTCTGTATCGAAAGGAGTTGCTATTGCTGTTCCATTTGATGCGTTAAATGCGTTTGCTACATTGTTTGCATCTGAGTTTTGTAAATCGTAATCTCTATTTAAGATTTCGAAAGCATCTAAGATCTGTTCATCCGAAATGTTTTCGCTTCCATTGTTATGCAACAAGTGAAATACAACTGGAACATAATATGTAGTTGCTTCCGGTGTTCCGTTTGCTGCTTGTTGCGCTGCTTCTTGAGCACGGATAATATCATCAAGAGCTTCTTGTTCAGCAAAACCAGGGATTTGAAGCATTTCTGCTCTCTTTTTGTGCTGAAGACAGTATTCTACACTTTCTCCATCTCTTGTATTCTGAAGGTCAATTGTGGGAGAATTTTGAGCAAAAATCCCAGAAAAACATAAAGCTGCGCTTAATGTTGTGAGTGTTATTTTTTTCATAAGTATTAACAGTTTGTAAGCTTAGACGTGTAAGGTACACAACCCTTAACGCAAAAACAAATAAAGTGGTTGGTGCTAACGCTTATGAATAGGACTATTTTAATGTATTCTTGGCTACGAATTTACGTTTCTCAGATCGTGGTTGATTTCTCCCGTAAAATCCGATTGAAGCAAAGCAACTAATTTAAATGCTGCTTCTTTTGCCGAGAAAAGAAGGCCCTCTTCCTTCATTTTCTTGAAATTATCAACAGCTGAAAACTGCTCTTGTGGTGCGTTTCGAATTTGCTCCTGCATTCCAGTGTCAATTACACCAGGTGATACAGCAAAGGCTTTCAGGTCAATTCCCTTTTCTGTTTCTTCCAAATAAAACGCCTCTGTCAGCATATTCAATGCGGCCTTCGATGCACAATAAGATGCCCAAGATGGAATCGCGCGATTTGCTGCTCCTGAACTTATATTGACAAGGGTGAAATCTGCCTTGTTGGACATGTTGCTGTAAATGTTTTTCGTCAACAGCATTGGAGACGTAACGTTGACAGTCATGACGATTTCAAGATCCAAGTTTTCCTGTTCTGAAATTCTTTGAACTGACCCTAGAATTCCGGCATTGTTAATTAGAGTAACGGGCTCATCGAATTTTTGATTTGCAAACAATTGGCGCGCGCTTTCAACATTGGATAAATCACATTTTTTAAACGAGAAATTGGCGTGCTCAATGCTATGACGTCGCCCAACTCCAATTACTTTAAAGCCTTGGTTTAAATAGTTTTCAGCAATTGCTTTGCCCAATCCGCGTGAAACTCCAGTTACAATGTAAATCACAAATATTATTTTTCGTTGTTAGTAGGGTCATCTGTTGATTCCTCATCAGATCCAGAAGGATCTTCTTCTTCCTCGTCCTTGTCTTGCCAATCTTCGTGAAAGTTCATGTCGATGTCATACATTTCTGTATGCAATGATTTTCCAAGTTTGTAATAGATGATTTCAATATCCAGCATGTTTTCGCGGTACTTGATTTCTTCT
>JAWUWJ010000206.1:0-24372 GCA_034111925.1 Crocinitomicaceae bacterium | reverse complement strand
ATAAATTTTTCCGTTGCGCTCTTCTACTGTTAATCCTTTGTTCTTAAAGTTTTTAAGCGCTGCGTTTAACTTGTCCTTTAATGCCTTACTCGCTGCTTCTTGTTTTTCAATCATCGCATTCAGTGCAGTAAGCTCATCTTGCTGTTTCGTAATCTTCTTCTTTTGAAGCATAAGGTCTTGCTCCAACTTTAAAAGTGCATCTTCTCTTTTCTGAAGTTGAATTCTTCTCACCTCTAAATCGGCATTCAATTTGGCCACATCGGCAGCTCCAGTTAATCTTAATTTGCCGTAGCTTGCTTCGAGTGCTTCATTGATTTCAAGCTCTTTGTCGTATTTCGCACGTAAAATTTTATGATCTCTACTCAGGGCTGTTGAATCCGCAATCAGGTGGTTGAGTTGTTTAGAAGCGACTTCATATTTCGATTGGAAATCTTTAGACGACGCCTGATAATTCATTGCATTTGTCTTGTAGGTTTCCAATTCTTCGGCACCCTGCTTTTCTTTTTCAACAAGTTCTTGGTACTTTTTTGCAGGCACAAAACAAGATGTGAAAGAGAACGCTACTATTATAAGTGAGACAAATAATTTCATAATAATCGATTTTAAACAAAGATGATGAGAACCTTGTTTCATTTTTGGCACTATATTTAGTTTTTATAAACAAAAGCAGTTGGATAAACTATACTGTTAAACAATAAAATACGACCATGGAAAAGAAGCACATACTTTATTTTGGATTCGCACTGGCGACAATCATTGGTATACAATCGTGTAAAACGCCCGAGGAAATTATTGATCAACAACCAACGGATACCGCAGCAAATGTTTATGAATTTTCACTCAAAGAAGTAGCAAGTGGCTACATGACTGGTTATGGTGCCGAAGGAATTGAAGAAGGAGGCGTTACTATTAATTCGCTGGAAGAATGGAAGGCATTAACGACAAAGATGAATTCTGCAAATAAAGCCATTAAAGAACAGTCTATTGATTTCGATCGCGTTACAGTTTTGGCCTATTTTGATCAAATTCGTGGTTCTGGAGGATATACTGTTGAGATTGCATCAGCTACAAAAACGGGAAAAAAAATTCAAGCTCAAATAAAAAAAGCATCCCCAAAAGGAGATGCTATTGAGATTATGACACAACCTTTTCATATTGTGTATATCCAAAAATCAGACGAGAAAGTATCTTTTACTGAATAATGAATCGCATTTGATGGCTTACACCTTCAACGTTAATTTTCAAGAAATAAACTCCAGAAGACAATGTGTTCACATCAATGAATGCATTGTTTTTTCCGGATTGACCGCTTACTGAATACGAGTTAAGTTGTTTTCCAGTTAAATCTAGAATTGTCAACTCAGTAACTTGTGCGTTGTTTAAATCAAATTCAACATTCAACTCACCATCTGTTGGGTTTGGATACAAAGAAGCATTTGAAATTTCCATTTCTGCCAAGCCTACACCCGAAACAATTTCATCAGAAGGCGCTCCTTGATACAAGTTGATGTTGTCCAAAAAGAAATTGTTTCCACCATCACTTTCAAATTCAAATTTGAACCTGAAATCACCTACAAAGTACGCGTCCGTAATATTAGTCATGTGAACTGTTGTCCAGTCTGCATCCGTACTTGGAGTCCAAGCCGAGCTAGACGTAAGTGGAGAGAGTGCATCACCGTGAATTGTTTTTCTCTGTACCCAAGAATCCTCACAACTTTTTGTTACGAATACCTTTAACCACTCATCGTTTGCGGCTACTTTCTTTCTGTATGCATAACGGAAAGTCAAAGTCATGTCATCCGTAGATGCCAATGTAGAAAGATCAACAGGCCCAGAAATCAATTCATCTTCGAAGTTTCCATTTTGAGAATAATTGTAGAGACTTGCACTTTTTGCTCCTGATAAAGACGCATTTGAGTTAATCAAAAACGACTGATTTCCATCAGGGTTAAATGTTGACCACTCATCAATATTGAAAAAGTTCGTGTAATTCTCAAACCCTTCGAAATAAGGAAGGCCGGGAGTGTTAGCGACATAAACAGCATTCGTAGAATAGATTGAATCAATTCCAATTCCATTATTTACAACCATGGCAACATCGTATTGTCCAGGTGTAGCATAACAAACAATTGGGTTTGGATCTGTTGATGTAGCAGGTGTTCCCCCTGGGAAATACCATGTATACATTGTACCAGGAATTGCGTTTGAAGATTGGTCAGTTAAGTCAAAACAATGACCTGTTCCAGCCGATGGGCAATCAATATCAAATGCTGCAATCGGTGGGCTCCAGGCACAGTTGAATTCTCCCAATGCTTTTTCAATAGCAATGGCTCTTTCTCCTCTTGCATTATCTGGACCCAATGCGCGAACACTGAACCAACCACCTGCAGTTGAGCCAACTGGAACCGTGAAGTTTGTCGCAGTCGTTGTTCCAATAGAATCCATGTACTTTGCACCAAGCATGCTTACTTCATAACTTGTTGCGCCAACAACAGCATCCCAAGACAAATTAGATGAATCTGGACATGCCCAAGCAAACTCTACGTTGTTCGGCACATCAATCAATGTGAAAACAGCATCGCTTTGATCAGAGATACCGTTTCTAGTAACTCTTACACGAGCCAATCCAGTTACAACGTTCGGCGTTGACCAAGTATAATACCTTCTATCAGCATTTGCAGTACCACCTGCATTCCAAGTTGCACCATCATCCGTTGTATATTCGATAGTGAAATCTGTTGTTCCTTCTGGAGCATCCCAACGAACAACTGAACTTGTCGCGGTTTGTATTCCTTCAGCTCCAATTGGATGCGTTACCGTAATTTTATTTTCAACAAAATAGTAGACCACATAATAGTCTTGCGTTCCTTGTGGAATTGCGAAACCATTCAAGTCGATATTATAAGTACCAGCAGTTGGGTTTAAAAGTGTTACTTGCTCAACGTTGTTCAAGTTGTCAATTGCACGAACGGCTACTACATTAACGTTTGCAGGTGTGTGATCCAATACCCATGGGTTGTACGTTGCGCCACCAGGCTCTGTAACAACCATATTGATGTCGTTAACAAGAGCAGGGTTTGCATTTGTTGAACCTTCTCTATCTGTCCAGTAAACCATGATTCGCAATTCCGAAATACTTGCTGGTACAGTAATTTGATGGTTGTCATTTCCTCCTTGTGCAATTGAACCTGAAATGTATTGATTGGTTGAAATCAAGTCAAATGCTCGACGTGCATTGATACGTCCCCATCCAAACCTGAAATCAGGACCAGCGTTTCCTAAATCTTCTGCAGTATTTAAAACACTTGCTTTAATTAATGCCGCATCTGGATTTGCACCGCCATTCAAATCTTTATATCCTTCGTACAATTGTGCAACAGTACCAGCAATACCAGGACAAGACATTGATGTTCCTGAAATAGTGAAATAAATATTGTCTGGCCCAGTAGATGTTACTGAAGAGCCCACTGCACAAATGTCTGGTTTAATTCTTCCGTCAGTTGCCGGTCCGCGACTACTAGAGCCAGCAAGAATATCAGTCGATGTCAAGTTTCCAACGGTCAATAGATTTTTACCCATTTTGTGTCCACCTGTGATGTTTCCCCAAGTTGCTCCAGCTCCATAGTTGTTCGGGCTACAAGCAGAAGCTCCGTTGTTTCCTGCTGAGAAAACGTGAATTAAAGACGGACGTTCAAATATTTGCTCATCCAATTGACGCGCCAAAGACGTGTAACCAGAATTACACCCATTACTATAACTCTTAGAAGTAATTGTCAATCCATCATTGTCATAAAGACTTGGAACGCCATTGTAGTTCGTGTTGTTTGAACCGTACACCAAAAGATCAGCTCCGTGAGCCATTCCTCTATATGCAGGATTTAAATTTCCGGCTCCAGTTATTGTTCCTGAAACGTGATCACCATGTGTATTACCTGCAGCTGTAGAACATCCAGAGCAATTTGATTGATCAATACGACCTGTGTAATCAATGTGAGGACCGATAATTCCATCATCCTGCATCATAATTGTTATTCCAGTTCCGTTGTAAGCAAGTCCACCGCTGTACTCTGTCCAAAGCGTATTGCTTCTGTGATTTGCACGGCCAGTGTCATTTTCAGGCATTGATTCCGATTGTAAAACTTCGAAATAGTAAAAACTATTCAAAGCGTAAAGCGTATTTAAATCCGACAGGTTCAAACGAATATTCATTGTTTGCTGACTTGCGTTTGTGCTTACAATTTGTCCGCCGATGGCTAAAACTTGTTTCTCTGCATTCGCATAAGCCACTTCCTCAAAATAAGAAGCTACTAATTCAATTTGATTCTCTCCGAACAATGTCCAATGCGGATATTCTTTAACAGAAAGCAATCGTGATAATTTGTAGTCATCTTCTATAGGAAGAACAATCGCGTTTTCCAATGAAGTCCAATCTACGTCGTTTGATATTGAAGCGAAAAACGAATTCCTAGGCAAGTAATCCATAAGTTCAATACCCGATTCGACCAATCTGGCTTTCGCAGCTGAACTTGGAATATTATCAAAAACAATGATTCTATAAAACCGGTTATCGATTAATTCTTCTGAGGTCCAACTAAGGTCTGATTCAGAATCAATTGTATAGGTTCCAGATTTAAGGAGTAAAGTTTGTTCTTGTGAAAAAGAAGTAAAAGAGATGGCGCTAATGAAAATGGCAAAAATTGCCGAAAGAGATAGTTTGATCATAATCGTTTATAACAGAGTTCACGTAAAGATAAGAAATTAACAACTAGTGTGAAAATTAACTATTCGAACAATGGACACTTTGCAGGACCCGACCGATCTGGTTTACAGGTGGTAAAGCGAAGAGAGAGTTCGTGCGTGTTTTTTGCAACAGATTGGATTGCTGTAACCGCATAATCGAATGAATAACTGATGGAAAATTGGTTCTGAATCTTAAATGTCACGATTGCATTTACCGCGTCACCGGATCGATAACCAATTCCTAGACCGAAAACATTCTTGTAATCAGCGTACAAAGTAATGTCTGCTGAAACAGGGTTTCTTGGAGGAATCCTAATGATCATAGAAGGTAAAAAGGTGATGTCCTCTTTTATTTTAAGGCGGTACCCACCATTGATAGCCAAATGGACGCGGTGTCGAGAATCCGTTCCGATATCCATCCACTTGCTTCTGAACATATTTCTGAGAGTCAATCCAGCAAAGTAATTTTCAGAATTAAACCAAGCGCCAAATGTTGCATCTGGAGAAATAAAATTTGCCTGTTGCATCACTTGCGGATCAGGATCTGCTGTCGTCGAGTTGCTCGGGTCGTATCCCGTTTGAATAATTCCTCCGTATACACCTAGAGACAAACGATCCGTCTTATTAAAGTTAAAATGGGCTGCGTATGCCGCATTTAACCTGTTGGTACTGAACTGCCCGATTCTGTCTGTTTCAAACTTGAAACCTGTTCCATGTCGAGCGCTTAGCATCTTTCTTTTCCTTGCCTGCAGTGGAATGCTAACCGAAAGAAATCCACTATCAGGTGCACCGTCAACTCCAACCCATTGGATTCTATAAAGTGAGTGAATATCCACACATTGTTTAATTCCCGCATGAGCAGGATTAATCGCGAATTGGTGCAAGAACCATTGCGAGTACTCAGGAATCTGCTGTGCATGACTAAACTGTGCAAAGACAATAGATATGAATATCAGGATTCCTTTTCTCATTTTAAAATGGTTAAGGTTCCTTTTAAAATGACATCACTTCCATCGTTCAAGTCAATTACATAGTAATAAACAGTCTCCATGACATTGCCAGAATTGGATGTTCCATCCCAAACTTTGTTCAACGAATAACTCGATGTTTGATACACTTTTTGTCCCCAACGTGTAAAAATGGAAACTAGATTGTTCGGGTAAAGTTCAATTCCTTTGATCACCCACGTATCATTTATATTGTCCCCATTTGGCGAAAAAGTGTTTGGAATTTCAATATTTGAAATCATAAATGCGGTGACATAATCAGTCAATACGCATCCGTTTTCTTCTACCGTGAGAGAGTAAGTCGTTTCTTGCGTTGGGGTTACTGATGGATTTAAAATGGTTGGGATGCTCACCAAATTGGTTGGCCCCCAGTAAAAAACAGGTGCTGTCGTCGTTCCGTTTAGAAAGAATGGTGTTCCTGGCGCGACGGTTACATCGCTTCCTGCGTCAACTGAAATGGTATAAACATTTATAACTTGACTTGTGGCTTGAACAGTCGCAGGGCAAATGGTATAGCAATCAGTTTCGACCGTTACTACATCGCCATCAGCGAGTTCAGAGGTTTGAAAAACAGCATCTGTTGTTGTCGCCGCAAGAACGCCGTTTACATACCATAGAAAATCACTTGTGTCTGCACAATCTGTAAGATTACAGACGAAGGAAACCACTTCATTCAAGCAGGCGTTTACCGTACTTTCGGTAATACTTGCAACGGAAACAGGCCGATCGATTCCAACTCCAGATATGACAAGGTCAAAAGTGCATTCCGCAGCTGAGGTTATTCCTGCGCCATTGTTGTCTCCATCAATGACCAAATAATAGGTTGAATTAGGGTTTAACGCAAGAGCGTTTAAGCTGAAATTTCCCGCTTCATTCGACAAACAATTGCCAATTTGAATATATGAGCTTGCGTCACAAGGCGCACCTGCTTCAATAATGGTTGCTTGAAGTTCGTTGTCTTGCCCAGGGTTTGCCTCAAAAACTAAGTTCGTGAAATCGATTTGAACGGCTCCTCCAGTGGCATTGGTTGTGAAAGTGCACCAAATCGTGTTTTCAGGTGAAAAACAGAAATTAAAATCGTCCTCACAATTCACACATGCGAAGGTTGTAGCATCTAAATTGTTCAACGAATAACTTGCGTTTGGACAAATCTCTAGCGCATTGTTACAGCCATTGTAGACCTCCTGTGCTTTAGCCGAATAGACTAAAACACTTGACATTAACAAAAAGATAACAGCTATTCTCATTCCCTCTAAAACGCTTGGTTTTTCTAGTAATTGTAACAAATTTAAGATAAATTTACCGCTTATAAACAGATAATTACTGCTGTAACATAGTATTTAAGTACTGTTTGGCACAATAATAGGGTTAGTCAAAGAACTAATCGCAAAAATTTTGCTTATGAAAAAAATTATTACCCTAGCAATTTGTTTACATATAATGCCGAGCCTTTTCGCTCAGCATGTAAATTACGAAACCGATTCGAAATGGTTTTTCGGACTTAATGTAGGTGCTGCATGGAATACCACCGATGTTAAAAATGAAACCAATGTTGGATACGGATTTCTATTTGGAAGAAGTTTCAATTACGGATACGGAAAGAGAACAAGCTTTGATTTGCGGCTAAGATATTTGCGCGGAACATGGTACGGTCAAGATTATGATACAACTGATCTTACTAATTACAGCCCTGCTTATATAGCTCCTAACCTCCAAGGTTATAAGGATGACCCCGGTTTTACGGTAAATAACTTCCGAACTGACGTTCATGAATTAGGACTTGAGTTGGCTATTCATGCGAACCGTCTTCGAGCGCGTTCAGGTTGGGATCCATATATTTTTGGTGGAATAAACCTTGCGTGGAATCAAACAAATGGAAACTTGATTCAAAACGATCCGTTCTTTCCTACATCGAGTCAATACCAATATGATTCAGTGGACATTTCGGAATCGTATATTAATTTTATCGAAGATGGTACATACGATACACCGTTGAACGAAGGAAGTGAATTGGACGGTTGGAACGTGAATGTTATGCCAAGTCTTGGTATAGGAATTGGCTATTATTTTGGGCCTCGTTTCTCTATTGGACTTGAGCACAAAACAACTTTCGCATTGAAAGATGATTGGGATGGTTACGAAGATTTAGAAAAGAGATGGGGAATGTTTGAAAATGACATTTACCATTACACAAATGGATATTTAAGATTCCATATTAAAGGAAGAGGGACTGCAATCATCGAACCTCCAGTAGATCAAACTCCGATTACGCCAGTTGCCGCGTGTAATGATCCTGTTATTAGGTTTATAAGACCATCTTCTAACAGCACTGATGTTACTGCGCAAATTTATCAGTTACGTGCTAAGGTTGACTTCGTAGGTGGAAGAAACAATATCGTTGTTCGTGTGAATAATTTAGAAACAACGAATTTCTTCTATGATGAAAACACAAAAGAGATTGAAGGAAATTTAGTTCTTGTTGAAGGACAAAACACAATTACAATCACAGCAACAAATGGTTGTGGTTCAGATGTGGAAACGAGAAACATTAACTATGTGACTTGTAAGGATCCAATTGTGAACTTTATTAATCCATCGCGTAACAACTTCAACGTTGACAAAGCGCAATATGTTGTGAGTGCATCAATTGCTCATGGAGGAACGATTTCTTACTCAGTGAATGGAATTGTATCATCGAGCTTCTATTATACAGCGTCGAACGGTAGTTTTGAAAGCAACGTTACTTTGATACCAGGAAGCAATACGATTCAAATTACAACAACGAACGATTGCGGAACTGCAACGGAAACAATTAATGTAATCTTTACGGATTGTCAAGATCCTCGTACTGAGTTTTTAATTGGAAATGGATCTACAATGTCTACAGATGTTGTGAATGCAAATGTTCAAGCTTACGTTTACGGTGTTACAAATCAAAATGCAATTGGATTTAGAGTGAATGGCGTAAATAGGTCATTCACATTTAACCCAGCAAACAATATCTTACAAAGCCTTGTAGCATTGTCGCCAGGTCAGAACACGATTCAAATTACTTCGGGTAATGACTGTGGAACAGCAACAGAAACAATTACGATTTATTACAATCCTTGTGTAGATCCAACGGTAACTCTATTGTCACCATCGAATGGTGTTACAACAGCTTCAGGATCGATACCTGTTTCGGCATCATTCTCAAACATCACAGGTGCAAGTCAAGTTGTGATGTACGTTAATGGAGTTGCAGTATCGGGAGGATCATACAATTCGAATACCCATACGTATACAAATACTGCAGCTTTAAATGCAGGATCAAATACGATTCAAATTGTTGCAACAAATGATTGTGGTACTGAATCTGCAACAGTGGCAGTGAACTACAGCGCACCATGTCCTAAACCGACAATTTCAGGTGTTGCAAGTCCAGCTGTTGTTTCGAATGCGAACTTCCCTGTTCAAGTGGTTGTGCCGAATATTACTTCTGCAAGTCAAGTAACAATGACTGTAAATGGAATTAATATAAGTGGAGGATCATACAACAGTTCAACACACGTATACACAAGTAATGTTGTATTGCAACCAGGTTCAAACACAATTGTTGTGTCTGCAACGAACCGATGTGGAACGGCGAGTTATTCTTTTGTAACAACTTATCATGAGCCTTGTGATTTACCAATTATTACACTGGTTAATCCAATCTCATCTCCTCTTCAGTCAGCGACGCCTAACTTAACTGTTCAAGCTTCAATTTTGAACATTACTTCGGGAACGCAAGTAACAATGACCGTTAATGGTTTTGTTGACGGAAACGGAACATACAATGGCTTGACGCATATTTACCAAAACGAAGTAAAACTTCGAACAGGTGAAAATGTAATTATTATTACTGCGACAAATGCATGTGGAACAGTTACGACAACAGTGCTTGTAAACTTCTCACCATGTTTAGTGCCTGTGATTGCGATAACGTCGCCTGTAACAAGCTTGACTCAGAGCGGAACGACTGTGGTAGTAGCTTCAGTTCAAAATGTAAGTTCAGCGAATGAAATTCAACTTTTGGTTAACGGAGCAGTGGTAGCAGGTTCTTATAGTAGCTTGACTGGAATTTTCCAGAGCAATGTTGCCTTAGCACAAGGAACGAATGTTATTCAAATCACAGCAACGAATAGTTGTGGTTCTGATTCAGAAATGAAAGCGATTTCATTCCAACCTTGTTTGGCTCCAATTGTTCACTTTGTGGCACCAACTGCGCCAATAACAACAAGTGCAACAGTTGCGGTTCAGGTTTCTGCAATGAATGTTACGGCAGCGAATCAAATTAACTTATATGTTAATGGTTCAAGCATAGGTGGATCTTACAATAGCACGACACATATATATAGTGCGAACGTAACTTTACAAAGTGGATCAAATGTAATTTCTGTTACAGCAGCAACAAGTTGTGGATCTGATACTAAAACAATAGCAATTCGTTATGATGAACCCTGCGATCAGCCTTTAGTTACCATTACAGCACCAGGTTCAGGAACGCAGAGTACAGCGGGATCAGTCCAATTGCAGGCAACAGTTACAAACATAACTTCTGCAAGCCAGGTCAATGCAACTGTAAATGGTGTAACAATTAATGGAGGGACATATAACCCAGCAACGCAAGTTTATCAAGCGACGGTGACTTTACAGAACGGTCAAAACACGATCCTTGTTTCAGCAACGAACATATGTGGGTCTGATTGTAAATCGGTTGTTGTTGTTAAGAATGTAGTTGTAGAACCAACAATAGTTATTTGTCATCACCCTGTTGGAGATCCAACAAATACGCAACAATTGACGATTCCTGTATCGGAATGGGCCGCACATCAAGCGCATGGAGATACACAAGGCGATTGTCCAGTTGTAGAACCAACAATGGATATTTGTCACCACCCTGTTGGAGACCCCAAAAACACTCAACAATTGACGATTCCTGTATCAGAATGGGCCGCACACCAAGCGCATGGAGATACACAAGGAGATTGTCCTCCAGTTGTAGAACCAACAATAGTTATTTGTCATCACCCGGTTGGAGACCCAACAAATACGCAACAATTGACGATTCCTGTATCGGAGTGGGCCGCGCACCAAGCGCACGGAGATACACAAGGCGATTGTCCAGTTGTTGAACCAACAAAGGATATTTGTCATCACCCTGTTGGAGATCCGACAAATACGCAACAAATGACGATTCCTGTATCAGAGTGGGCTGTACACCAAGCGCACGGAGATACACAAGGAGATTGTCCTCCAGTTGTTGAGCCAACAATAGTTATTTGTCATCACCCTCCGGGGAACCCGACAAATACACAACAATTGACAATTCCAGCATCGGCATGGGCAGCACACCAGGCACACGGAGATACACAAGGCGATTGTCCAGTTGTAGAACCAACAATGGATATTTGTCATCACCCTGTTGGAGACCCAAAAAACACACAACAAATGACGATTCCAGTATCGGCATGGGCAGCACACCAAGAGCATGGAGATACACAAGGCGATTGTCCTCCAATTGTTGAACCAACAATAGTTATTTGCCATCACCCTCCTGGGAACCCGACAAACACACAACAATTGACGATTCCAGTATCAGCATGGGCAGCACACCAGGCACACGGAGATACACAAGGCGATTGTCCAGTTGTTGAACCAACAATGGACATTTGTCATCACCCTCCTGGGAATCCGACAAACACCCAACAATTGACAATTCCATTATCGGCATGGGCTGCACACCAAGCGCATGGAGATACACAAGGCGATTGTCCTCCAGCTGTTGAAGAAACAATGATTATATGCCATCACAATACAGGTGCATTTAAGACTACTGAAGAAATGGAAATCCCCATTTCTGAATGGGCAGCGCATCGGGCACATGGAGATACTGAAGGAGCTTGTCCTATAGATGTTCCGGTTGTTCCTATTGGAACCAATACAATTACGATTTGTCACCACCCTCCAGGAGATCCTGATAAGACACAAACAATTCAAATTCCATTATCTGCTTGGGCAGCTCACGAAGCTCACGGAGATGAATTAGGATCTTGTTCAGGAACTGATTTAAATGGAGCTGGTTCAACTGGAGGCCAAGGTACTGGTAGTACAGGGGGCGGAGGAACTGGATCAGTTGGAATTGGTGACGCAGGAGTTGGTGGAGGAATTACTCCAGGTGGAGGAATGACTGGAGGAACCGGAACTACTGGAACTGGAACTACAGGAGGAACAGGAACTACTGGCGGCGGAGGAACAGTCGGCGGTGGAAATATTGGAACTGGAGGTACTGGTGGCACCGGTGGTGGAAATAAATCACAACAAGAAGAAATAGAAGCGAAGCGCAAAGCAGCTGAAGCTGCGGCAAAATTAAAAGCGGCACAAGAGGCGAAAGCTAAAGCGGACGCCGAAGCAAAGAGAAAAGCTGAAGAAGTTGCTAAACAAAAGGCCGCTGCAGCAGCAAAATTAAAAGCAGCTCAAGATGCAAAAGCTAAAGCGGAGGCTGAGGCAAAAAGAAAAGCTACAGAGGCTGCAAAAGTGAAAGCCGCTGCAACAGCAAAAGCCAAAGCTGCCGCTGTTGCCAAAGCAAAGGCTGCTCAAGAAGCGAAAGCCAAAGCGGACGCTGAGGCAAAAAGAAAAGCTACAGAGGCTGCAAAAGTGAAAGCTGCCGCTGCTGCCAAAGCAAAGGCTGCTCAAGAAGCGAAAGCGAAAGCAGATGCTGAAGCAAAAAGAAAAGCTACGGAGGCTGCAAAAGTGAAAGCTGCCGCTGCCGCCAAAGCAAAGGCTGTTCAAGAAGCGAAAGCCAAAGCGGACGCTGAGGTAAAAAGAAAAGCTACGGAGGCTGCAAAAGTAAAAGCCGCTGCCGCCAAAGCAAAGGCTGCTCAAGAAGCGAAAGCCAAAGCAGATGCTGAAGCAATAAAGAAGGCTGACGAGTTAAAACGTAAGGCCTTAGAAGAGGGAGAAAATGGAGGCGGAAAATAGCCGAAATTAGACAATAAATGAAACCGCTCAGTTCCGATATTTTGGATGGGCGGTTTTTTCATTTGTGGTGGGGCTTGCAGCTGAATCCACTTTAGTTTGTATAAGTTAATTCATCTCGTTATATTCGCAGACTCATTTAAGCATATATAATGGCAATAATTGGAAAAATTAGAGAAAGATCATGGTTAATCCTTATCGTAATAGGAGGAGCACTAGTGACTTTTATATTTACATCTCAAGGCCCAGGTGGAGCCGAAGGTGATGAAGAACAATACGGAATCGGAACTGTCTACGGCGAAAAAGTAGATATTGATGAATTCAATGATAGAGTTGATGAAGAGCAAGAAGCTTCAGATACACAAAAGCAAAATCAAGAGAACCAACAAGCGCAACAGCAGCAAAGACAGGCTCAAAGGATACCGTCTGTTCCAGTTGACCGCGCACGTGTTTGGAACACTCACGTACAAGAATTGATTCTTGAAAAAGAATACGAAGCACTTGGAGTTACAGTAAGTCCAGAGGAGTTCGATGCTTATCTGTTCGGAGAGCAAGGATTCGAAGTATTGCCAGATATCTCGTCGACATTTGTAGATTCTGCGAGAGTATTCGATCCGAACTTGCTTAGAGCAAGAATTGACGAAATGGAATCAGGTGAACCTGATGTTCAAGATCAATGGGAAAAGAGTAAAACATATTACACAGAGCAACGTCAAAAACAAAAGTATTTGGATATCGTTGGTCAAGGTGTTTATGTAACAAAGCTTGAAGCGAAAGACGAGTATTTTGCGAAAGAAGAAACAAAAAGTGTTTCTTTCGTAGTAAGAAGGTATGCTGAGATTGACAACGAAGACGTTAATCCTACATACAAGCAGTTAAAAGCGTTTTACAAGAAGCACAAATCGGAGAAAAAATACGAGAACAAATTTAGTTCACGTGATATTCGTTATGCTACTTTAAAAGTTGAGTCTTCTGGTGCAGATTCTACTTCATTAAGAGATGAACTTACAGCTCTTAAAGAAAGCTTTAGTAATACAAATAACGATTCAAGTTTCGTTATGATTAATTCTGAAATCCCGCTTTTTGTTTCTCAAATAGGGTATAAGCCACAAGGAGACAAAACAGCAAAAGAAAACTTTACGTATCCCGCAAATCTTGATACGGTATTCAAAGCAGCACAAATTGGAGATATCGTTGGTCCTTATTGGGACAACGGAACAATGAAGATTGCAAAGGTATTGGCTAAGAAAGACAAGTTCTTAACGGCTCGTCATATTTTGATCAGTGCACAGAAAGGGGATACTGTTGGAATTGCGAAAGCGCAAGTAACAACAGATTCTTTAATGGAATTGATTACTTCAGAGAACTTCGAAGAATACGTTACAAACTTTACTGCTGATCCTGGATCAAAAGAAACAGGAGGTAAATATGAAGATTTCTTAGATGGAGAGATGGTTCCTGAATTCAGTAAATATGCAATGGAAGAGCCTATTGGTAAGATTGGATACGTTCAAACAGACTTCGGATTCCATATCATGGAGGTTCTTGATAGAAAGCCTGCAAACATTCCTAACCTTGGGGTAATTCAAAAATCAATTAAACCAAGTGATGTTACAGCTGATAACATTGAAAACAATGCTTATAGTTTACTTGAAAACATTTTCCGTAAAACGGAAGGGACGAGAAACATTAACAAGAAAATCGCATTTTTCGATACACTTGTTAAAAATGCGGGAAGCGCTGCTTTTCCTATGTCCCTTCAGGACAATAGACCTCAAATGAATCAATTCACATCTCCATTTGCGGAATCTGAAATCTACAAGTTGGCGTTTAGCGAAAAAGCGAAAGCAGGTGATATTTTAGGTTCTCCAATTAAAGATGGTGACCGTTGGGTTGTTGCAATTCTTACATCGATTAAAGTGAAAGGCGAATCTAAGTTCGGTGATGTAAAGGCTATCGTAAAAGGAGAATACATTTTAGATGCCAAATACAGACGTCTAAGCAGTAAAATGAAAGGTAAATCGCTTGAAACTTTATCAAAAGACGCAGGCAATTCCATTCTAACGGAAGAAGTTTTATTTGGATTTACAAAAATGGGTAATTCTATTCCAGACGAGCCAAATGTTATTGGAGCGATTTTCGGGGCATTGAAAGATGGAAAAATGACAAAACCTTTGAAAGGTAAACAAGGAGTTTATGTTGTTCGATTAGAGAGAACAATTAAACCGATCGTTGCTGATAAAAATTACCTTACGGAAAGAGATCAAATTACTGCAAAAGTTAGATTGGGACTTAAAGCTGTTGTTACAGCTGCATTGGTTGATCAAGCAGATGTAATTGATAACAGAAAATTACGTGAAAACGGAATTAGAAGATAGTCAAAACACTAAATATTTAAAACCCGTCTCGGCTCAGCCAAGACGGGTTTTTTTATACCATAGAATATCGTTTTCCTGGGAGTTCAGAAATGATTCCCGAGAGCTGTAAATTGAACAACTCGACATTTAGTTTTGAAATAGGAATCCTTAGGCGCGTAGAGATTATATCAACGTGAATTGTTTGTTCTTTACCAATCAATCCGACAATTTCATCTTGAGTCGTGCTAAGCTCGGGAAAACAAGTTCTTTGAGCGTTCTTGGCTTGATAATCCTCATCCCAGCTCATAAGTTTTAAAAATTCTGCAGGACCTTGAATCAAATGTGCTTTTTCTTGAGAAATAAGAGCATTGCAACCTTGAGATGTTTCTAAGTTGATGTCTCCGGGGAAAGCAAAAACATCACGGTCGTAACTGTTCGCTAAATAAGCTGTAATCAATGAGCCGCCGCTAATTTTACTTTCAACAACAATGGTAGCGTCGCTCATTCCTGCTACGATTCGATTTCTTTTTGGAAAGTTCTCACGATCGGGTCGAGTACCTGGAATAAATTCAGTGAGTAAGCCGCCTTTCTCAATCATCTTTTTTGCCATGGGCCGATTCTCAGCAGGATAAATTCGATCCAAGCCGTGACCAAGAACTGCAATTGTTGGAACATCAAATTCGAGGCAAAAGCGATGAACATAGGAGTCAATCCCAAAAGCCAATCCACTTAATACAACAATATCTTTCCCAACGAAAGATTCAATTAGCCTTCGACAAATTTCTTTACCGTATTGCGTTGCTTGACGGGTTCCAACTATGGATACATACTTATAACTATTTAAATCAATGTTGCGTTTTGCGAATAGCATTGTTGGAGCGTCGGAACAGTTGGACAATCTCCGAGGAAACTTTGAACTTGTATAAAAGATACTTTCAACATTTTTTGAATTGTGAAACTCGACTGCTTTGACTGCTTTTTTAAGAGCGTCTTCTCGTTTCATTGAAGAAAAAAATGAAGCTTTTACTCCAGTTATTTTAGATAAGCGGGATGGGCTTTCCGTAAATAGAGGCTCAACAGATCCGATTTTGTTAATTAAGTCGCGCGCTTTGCGAGGACCAATTCCATGGAGCATTGATAGCGCCGTTTGATAGTGTAAGCAGGTGTATTTCAAGATAAATTTAGTGTTAGGCTTACTTTAATTTACGAAATAAATTCAGATGATTTATCGATAAAAGCAACTCTTTTACGGCTTAAAAACAGACTTTAAAACCATAGATAGGTCTACTCCAAAATAATTGGTATTTTAGATTCCTAGAATTCACGAAACCTATCGGATGAAATACCTATCACTACTACTCTTTTTATTTCCTTTTTTAATTTTCTCACAAGTCACAGGAACCGTGACAGAGAAGTCATCAAAAGATCCTGTTTACGGTGCAAAAGTCATTGCAAGCACAGGCGAAAAGGTATTAACAGATGTTGATGGCAAGTTCAAACTTACACCATCTTCTTACCCCACAACTCTAATTATTTCTGCGCAAACATTGTTGAATGACACAATCGTTGTGACAGGACCTGGTAAGATTACAATTATTTTAAGATCCGTTGTTCAGGAAATAAAAACGGTTGTTGTAACATCAGGACGGCGTGATCAAGACATTGAAGATGTTTCAATTTCTATGGAGATTCTGAAACCTGAATTAATCGATAATAAAGGAGTAGCCGATCTTGAGGAAGCCGTTGCTCAAAGCCCAGGTGTTTATACAATGGACGGACAAGTAAGCATTCGAGGAGGAAGTGGATTCGCTTATGGTGCTGGAAGTCGTGTGATGCTTTTATGGAATGGAATGCCAATTCTTTCTGGAGATGCAGGAGACGCTAAATGGAACGCAGTCCCAATGGAAAGTGCATCTCAAATTGAAATCTTAAAAGGAGCATCTTCTGTTTTATACGGAAGTGGAGCACTGAATGGAATTATTTCATTGAATGAACGAAAACCAACACTGAAAGGCGAAACGAGAGTCAAGGTTCAAACGGGAATCTACGACGCGCCCAAAAGAGCAAGTCTCAAATGGTGGAACGGCCCTAGAACGTATCAAATGGCCGATGCCTATTACGGGAAAATGTTCAAAAATGTTGGTTTTACGATTGCTGCGAATGGGTACAAAAACCCAGGCTATAAAGAAGGAGAAGTTGAAAATAGAGGTAGAATCAGTGGAACGTTTTATATCCGCCCCGAGAAGTATGAAAACTTGAAAGCTGGAATTGGATACAACTTCCATTACCAAAAGCAAGGAACTTTTTTAATTTGGGAAAGTGATAGCCTTGCGTATACTCCTGGTGGTACAGCGGATACTTCATTGGCGGCATCTACTTTAACTTATAATTCAGGGATCCGAATGAGCATTGATCCTTACGTTAAATTTTATGACAAGCAAAAAAATCTGCACACGTTTAAAACAAGACTGTACGTTGTTACAAATGATAACATTACAAATCCATCTCAATCATCGAACTCGAATGTAGCTTACGGGGATTATCAATTCCAAAAGAAATGGGACACGAACGTTGTACTTACGGCCGGAGCGACATTCATTCGAAATGGTGTTCAATCCAATCTGTTTGGAGACCACCACTCGGAAAACGTTGCTGCATATGCCCAGTATGAACATAGGTTTGATCGACTGGACTTAACGGGAGGCGTCCGATTTGAATATTTTGAGCAAGATGGGAAAAGCGGAGATACAGACCTTTATTTGGGAAGAGACACCAATTCAACAAAGATTCCAGTGTATCCAATTGCTCGTTTTGGTGCGCATTATAAATTGGCCAAATACTCACACCTTAGAGCGTCATTTGGGCAGGGGGTTCGGTACCCGTCTGTGGCAGAACGATATACGACAACAAATGTAGGAGCGTTGAACATTTTTGCAAATCCTAACCTAACGAGAGAAACGGGATGGGCTGCGGAAATTGGGTTCAAACAAGCAATTAAAATCGGGAAGAACTGGAAAGGTCTAATCGATGTTGCCGGATTCGTCAATCAATACAACAATATGATGGAATTCACTTTCGGAATTTTTGACCCTACAACAAGTCTTCGATTGGAATCGACTGATCCAGATTACATAACGACGTTAACGAACTTATTTTCTCAAGGATATTCGATTAATGACATGTTCGGTTTTGCTGCTGAAAATTCAGAATCTGCGAGAATTATGGGCGTTGAGTTGTCATTCAATAGCCAAGGAAAAATTGGAGAGGTTGAGTTAACTTCACTTCTTGGATACACTTACATGGCCCCAAAGACTTTGAATACCGATTCGGCTTACCTGACGACATTTTCAACTTATGAATATGACGATGAAACAAGTTCAGCGACTTATAACTCGATGCTGAAATATAGATTCAATCACCTAATAAAAGGAGATGTTGAGGCTACTTGGAAAAGTATGTCGCTTGGAATGTCTGTTCGATACAGCAGCTTCATGGAAAACATCGACGCGATCTTTGAACAAAATTTAGCGACAGCCGGTGAGCCCTTGTATATCCTTCCTGGATTAGAGCAATATAGAGAAGTGAACAACATTGGACTTGCAGTGGTCGATGCGCGTTTTGGATATGAAATCAAAGAGCATTATCGAATTGGATTTATCGTGAACAATGTCTTTAATACAGAATATGTTTCGCGTCCAGGTGATGTTCAAGCGCCAAGATCGTTTATATTGCAGCTGCAATTAAAATTCTAAAAAGGATGAAGATTATTGGAATCATTCCCGCACGGTATGAATCGTCGCGGTTTCCCGGAAAACCACTTATCGACTTGAAAGGAAAAACAATGATTCAACGCGTTTATGAAGGCGCGAAAAAATCTACGAAACTTTCTCAAGTAATCGTGGCAACTGATGATCAACGAATTTACGACCATGTCGAATCTTTCGGTGGTGAAGTAATTATGACCTCAGAAAGTCATGCGAATGGAACGGACCGTTGCGCAGAAGTAGCGAACCAAATTGATTGCGACGTTGTCATCAATATCCAAGGAGATGAACCTTTGGTTGATTTTAGGCAATTGGATCAACTTTGTGAAGCTTTTGATGATTCTGAGGTGTCTATCGCGACATTGGGAATTAAAGGCGTTACAGAAGAAGAAAGAAACAATCCAAATCGGATTAAAATTGTGTTGGATGAAAATTCAAATGCCTTGTACTTTTCAAGGAGCGCAATTCCAAATACAGCGAACGGAAAATCAGAAATAATTGAAAATTTTCCATTCTACCGCCATATCGGTTTATATGCTTATAGATCAGCTACCTTAGCTGAATTGACTGAATTGGCTCCAACCCAGTTGGAAAAAGTCGAATCGCTTGAGCAACTGCGCTGGTTGTATTATAGTTACAAAATTAGAGTAGTCGAAACAGACATAGAAACGCCGAATATTGACGTTCCAGAAGACCTTGAAAAGGTACTCGCTTTGCTGTAACAAAATTGATTTCACTTCGTATGTACTTAAACACCTAGTTTTTAGTTATTTTTGTAGTAATGACAACTGTTGAGCAACTTATTGGAGATTTATTATTGAGACACAACTGTGTGATCATTCCATCGTTTGGTGGATTTGTCGCAAAGCCTGTCTCTGCCCAAATTGATTATCAGAAAGGAACAATGCTTCCTCCTGGAAAATCGCTATTGTTCAATCGACAATTGATTAATAACGATGGTTTATTGGTCAATGAATTGTCGCAAGCAAATAACATTTCATTTGATCAAGCATCACAAGAGGTCACTGAGAAAATCAGCTCTTGGAACACTGCCCTGAAAAATGGAGGCCGAATTGAACTTGATCGCGTTGGAAATTTATTCTTCGACGAGGAGCGAAACATGTGCTTCGAACAAGATCGTTTCTTCAACTTATTATTGGAGTCATTTGGACTTGGAAAGGTTCACTTCTTAACGGAGGAGGATGTTCAAATCGTTGAACACAAAATTGAAACAACGCGCGTTTACGAAGCTCCAAAACCTATTGTTGAAGCGCCGAAAGTTGAATCAACAGTAATTGACATTCCAGTTACCAGTGCTCCATTTATTGAGCCTGCAGCCATCGAATTGGTTGAGGAAGCACCGATTATTGAAATCAACGCTCCTAAAAGAAAGAAAGTAGATCCAAACATTGTTGAACATCCAGCGGCACGAAAAAGACGCCCTTGGAGATATGTTGCAGCCGTTTGTATTCTTCCAATCGCATTTTACTCTGTTTGGATTCCGATGAAAACCGATGTTTTGGAATCGGGAATTATTTCATTTTATGATTTCAATCCTTTCCATTCCCCTTCTGACGGTTCATACAAGAAGCAGGAATTGACGAAAGATATTTCTGTTGTAAAATCGAATGAAAATTCTTTAGAAGACGAGATTGCAAAATTGGACGCTGGCAAAAAACAGTATCCTTATAAATTTGACGAAGACACCTACATTCAGGTGGAGATTCCAGAAACGGAAACGGGAGATGTTATCGATAATGTAGACCCAAAGCCAGAACCTACTGAGAACCAGGAAACATTCAATGCAAACGCGGTGAATTATATCGTTGGTTGTTTTGGAGACAAAACGAATGCAGAAAATTTGGTTGCGAAATTAAAAGCAAACGGATTGGAAGGTCGAATT
The DNA here is from genome assembly GCA_034111925.1 of Crocinitomicaceae bacterium. Lineage (GTDB taxonomy): Bacteria > Bacteroidota > Bacteroidia > Flavobacteriales_D > Crocinitomicaceae > UBA4466. The sequence continues at coordinate 3,602 of JAWUWJ010000206.1, read as the reverse complement.
TATGACAACAAGAATGGTCTTCATAGAGTTACGGCTGGATCAGCACTTTCTATTGAATCGTATCACGAAATCAAAGCGAAAGCGGATGGTTTGGGGTTGAGCGGTTGGAAGCTTAATTAAGATTCGAACCCTTACTTATTTATAACAATTCTTTCTCTAATGGTTTTGTCGCCAATTTGTATTTGAACGATATACATACCGTTCTTAGCGTCTTGTAAATCGATTTCAGTAGAATTCCCCATTAAGTGGTAGTAACTCTTAACCTGCGCTCCTTTCATGTCTAAAACAACAATAGAACTAATTGGATCATTCCCGTTCACTTTAACAATTCCAGTCGATGGATTAGGGAAAAGCAGAAGGGTTTCAATATCTACAGGATCTATACTTGCTGTATTGTCTATTACCACACTAGCTTTAGGGTCGCCAATGAATACTGATTGCCAAGACAATCGGGTTTCAGCCATATAAAAACTTTCCGCCAAATTGTAATCTGCAAGTGGGTCAAGATAACGCTGGTGTAAAATCTCTGAATTTAGAATTTGGCTAATAAAATTACATCCAACATACCCCTGAGCACCTGTACAACCTTCAGCGATTAGATCTGCAATTAAAAAAGTAGAATCTGAATTCAAAGAAACATCAAATGTTGCAGCTGTCTCACATGTTGCCATTGAAGCGATTGACCCTTCCGTCCAGTTGTAATTTAATTCCACATTCGATAATGGTCCAAAACCTGTAGTTGAATAAGAGAAAACGTTACTTTGATTTAACAGCGGATCGTAATTCGCATCCAATACCGTATTCCATGTATTGGTGATTAGAAAATCATAAGTTGGCTGAAGGAAAGTATTCATAAAATAGGCAGAATCACCTCCCATTGCTGTATTTAAATCAACGACGGCTAATGCTGATGATTGGTTTAAACCTGTTTCAGGTCCACTTCTATCAATGAGATCGAATACATCTTGACTTGTGTATCCGTCCAAACGAGTTACCAAGTATATTCCTGAGTTATCGCGTGAAAAGTGGTCGGTTGTATTGAAAACGGGGTTGGGAAATGAAGTAGAACTTCCAATATTACTTTCGTAAAGTCCCAATATCAAAGTGAGTTCAGAATCAAATGATGTGCAGTAAATATTTGGCATAGAATCAGAGCAGGCGCCTCCAATTATTAAAGGAACGCCCTTAGTTGTCACGATGTAGTTTATTGAATCCGACAAACCATTGACAATCAAATAATTTTCGATTTGTGCACGTATTTGCTCAAACCCGAGACTATCAATTTCTTCCGTCGTTGGTCCAGTTATATGAATCATGTTCTGAGTTGGAATGTTCCTACTTTGCTGAAAGTAATTTCCAATATCAATAGACGATTGGCTGTTGTCATTTACAATTACAGCGACATCGCTATAAGAAGTTTGGCCGAAAGCAGAAACTCCGATGAGTAAGGAAAAAATTAGAGTTGAAATCTTCATAGTACTTGGTTTGATCGCTTCAAAAACGCCAACACCTTTAATATATTTCATTTAATATGTTAAAATACCGATTAGAGTTGAAAAGGGTGAAATTGAAATTATCTTTGGTCTCAAAACATTCAAAAATGCTCAAGAGATTCTATTTTATAATTGCGATTGTCCTTTTGCCCAACCTGGTTTTTGGTCAAATTGATCAAGGTCAACTGGGCGGATGGCACATGTATTTCTTCAACACAACGTTCAAGAAAAGCCCGTGGGGAGTCCAGGGCGATGTGCAATACAGAAACTGGAATGTTGCTGGAGATCTGGAACAGCTTTTGATCAGAGGCGGGCTAACGTATTCACCGAAAAATGCCAAGATCAAATTCACTTTGGGCTATGGTGATGTGACAACGGGAACTTTTGGCGATGATAAAACAACGACTAGAGAAAGTAGAATTTATCAGGAAGCTTTATTTCCAGTTAAAGTAGGCCAACGATTTTACATGAACCACCGTGTTCGCTATGAGCAACGTTTTGTCCAGAATCAAGATTTTAGAACGCGGTACCGTTACAATCTATTCTTGAACGTAGCATTGAACTCCAAGGAAATGAAGAAAAAGACAGTCTATCTTGCGCTTTACAACGAGATCTTCATTAATGGCCAACGTAATGTTGGCGATGGACAAACAGTTCAAGTATTTGATCGCAACAGGTTCTATTTGGCGTTCGGATACCATCTTCTTGATACTCTTAAAATCCAAGTTGGAATCATGAACCAAACAACGAATGGATGGAAGAAAAACCAACTGCAGCTGAGCCTCCACCATAAGTTCTAGAATTTGGACTTAATTGAGAGTTTGACCCTTCATCACAATTGCTGCCCGATTTTTGTACCTTCATTTTCTGATAGTTATCTTTAAACACAATTTAGAACAAGTCGATGCGCAAGTATCAAGACTAACAATAGCGAATTATGAAAACATACTTAACGCTTGCCCTCGTTTGGCTCGCTTCAATATCGATCGCACAGGACGATGAAATTCAAACAGTTACGAATGCAAAAGGAAGTAATTACAACTTTGCTGCTCTCGCACATTTGGATGCTACACCCGTTCAAAGTCAAGGAAACACAGGAACATGTTGGTCTTTTTCATCGCTCTCTTTCTTTGAGTCGGAGATGATTCGAATGGGAACAGCAGATCCAGATATTTTGTCTGAAATGTTCATTGTGAGAAAAGCATACGAAGCGAAAGCCGATCATTACGTGCGTATGAATGGAAGAGCCAACTTTAGTGAAGGAGGGCAATTTCACGATATTCCTTATGTAATTAGACAATATGGAATTGTTCCTTTGGAGGTTTATTCTGGATTGAATTACGGTTCTGAAAAGCACAACCACAGCGAAATGTTTAGTGTTTTAGACGGCGCAATTCAAGGATTAATCAAAGGAATGAAGAGTTCAAAATCAGGAACAATCACAACGGCTTGGAAAGCAGCGGTAAATGGAATTTTAGATGCCTATTTAGGAGAAGACATTGCTGAATTTGAATACGAGAGTAAGAAGTACACGCCTCAATCGTATGCGAAGTCAATAGGCTTGGACATGGATGATTATTTATCATTGACATCGTTCACAAACCACCCAATGAACAAACAGTGTATTCTTGCAATTCAGGACAACTGGACGAATGAATCAAGTTACAATGTTGAGTTGAACGAAATGGTTGAAGCGACTAAATATGCGATCGATCAAGGGTATACAGTTGCGTGGGATGCTGATGTTTCTGAAAAGGGATTTAGCTTTAAAAACGGCATCGCTGTTAATCCAGAGGATGAATCAACGCTTCGTGGGAAAGACGGAAAACCAGCAGCAGCATTCATGAACCCCGTTGCAGAAAAGGAAGTTACTGCAGAATCAAGACAAGCAGGATATGACAACAAGTCAACAGAAGATGATCATTTGATGCATATCGTTGGATTGTACGAAGACCAAAAAGGAACGTCGTATTTCTTGGTTAAAAACTCATGGGGAACTGGAAACTTCCCTGAAGGTTATTTGTACGTTTCAGAAAGCTATTTCAAGGAAAAAACAATATTGGTGTATTTGAACAAAGGCGGTTTGTCAAAAGACATGACGAAGAGCTT
>JAWUWJ010000205.1:0-17327 GCA_034111925.1 Crocinitomicaceae bacterium | reverse complement strand
ATACGCATTGTGAAATTGATTTAGGCTTGGTATCTTGCGACAAAATTAATCTACTACACATATGACACTAGGCGTATTCGGTCCCATCCAAATTATTGTTGTTTTAGTAATTCCTTTGGCAATAATTGTCGGGATAATTCTTTTGGTAAACTCCAGGGCAAAACACAAAGGGCGAGCAGAAGCGATGAAGGAGATGATGGACCGTGAGGAGAAGAGTAAAAAGAAGGATTAGTACAACCTCATGAATAAAGAACTTGACACTTTAATGAAGAACCGCCCGAATATTTTGGGGAATTCAATAGGAATACTTCTTATAAGAATCCTTGCTTGGGTTGGTGCTATTCTGTGCTTCGCCGCTGGAATTTATTTCTTGACGCTGTCGACGACTAATGATTCAGACAAATCTTTTTTCGAAGGTCTATATTACAAAGATTCAAATCCAATATTTGCAGAGCGAGTAAAAGCCATTAAAGTAAAAAAGACACAAGCCAAAGAAAGTTTAAAGAAAAGCGAAGAATTGTTTAGCAGCCTTTTGCAAAGGGCGTTTAAGGGAGAGGTATTATGAGTGAAAGAATTCCTATATCAAACAGTGATTTTTCACGACTCTTTAGAAGTACCTCTGAAGAAACAATAGAAAACTATATTGTTGATTTAGTTCAGATAGACGCTCGAACTTCTAATCTTTCTTTAGTAAAAAGAATAATTAATTGTGAATTCAGGCGTGGGGGGAAAATTGGACATTTAAAGATATCAGGAGAGTTTATTTTTGATAATTGCCTTTTTTCTAAAGTCCACGATGATGATGAATTTATTATTGAAAACACATCACACGGTAGGCTTACATTTAAACTATCAAATGTTTTTCAATGTAAGTTAATCCTAGATGGTCTAACAAACAACAGAACGCAGGTAGAGGGGCAATTTCACAACGAACTTAAAGTTGTTGGAGGGAATGGAGAAATAAGTTTTCGAGGCGGCGCAATTACCTCAAGTTTTTCGGATATCTCTTTTTCGAATGTGAATAACATCGAGTATTTATTGTTCCGAGATTTAAAGCAAACTGGGAATATCACTTTTCTTGGCTCGGTTCCAAAAATGGTAAATTTTGCACAAGGTAAATTCGATACAATCAAGTTTCACAACGTTAAGAATATTCCTAATCTGAAAATCGGAAGTCTTGAAACCAAGAGTGATGGTCTTAGCATTACAAAATTTGAATTACCCGACTGTAGACTTTCAGGAAAAATGGAATTTGTAAATGTGAAAATGGAGTCCTTGGTAATGAAGTATTTCAATAATCAAAATGGAGATACGCTCTTTAGAAATGTAGAATTCAATGGGCCAGTAACCCTGGAGCATGGAGATTTATCAAATGTTCGGTTTATCGATGTCAATTTTCTAAACGCTGAAATCAAATTCAACTCTTCTCTATTAACCGAATCTATTTTTTCCAATATTATTTGGCCAAAGAAAAATTTGATTCACCCCAATTTGGCTGTGAAAAAATATTGGAAGATCGTGGTGAAAGGCATGTTTAAAAAGAAGGAAGTCAGAGAAGAGAATAATAAGGATGAGGTACTAGAGTTAAAAATGCAACGAGAAACCTATCGTCAATTAAAAGTCATCTCTCAAAAAAACATGAACACTATTGATATGCTTGCCTTTCACAGAAATGAGATGCGTGTATATTGGAGTAACATGTGGCTGTATTCAGAATTGAACGCTGGAGATCATTTTTTGGTTTTCTTAGATCGTTATGTTAGCAATTTTGGACAAAGTTATGCACGTCCTTTTTTCCTTCTCTTGTTTTTTCAATTCATCGTATGCCTTTTCATTTGGAGATTTGAAGCAGGGAGTTTTTCTTATTTCAGTGAATCCAGCATTTCTGAAGGAGCCAAACAATATGCAAATTGGTTGATTCCAGTTTACAAAGCCCCTGAGGCGTGGGGAGCTGGGGCGTCGATTGTGGGAGTTATAGGAAGAGTGTTAAGTGGGTTCTTTATTTTTCATATAATTAAAGCAACGCGTAAATTCGGGAAGGTATGATAAAAAAACGCCTCATAGATCAAAATGAAGTTATTCGACTTATTAAAAAAGACGGACACATTTCTGGATGTTTGTTGGATAGTTACAACATTGTCCTAAATTTCGATGAGATTGACACATCCAAATTGTCTCAAATCAACTTCAATCATTGTGATTTTTTGACAAGTTTGAACATCTTCAATATACAAAACGAGAAGCTTCATATTAAATTCAGTAACTGTTCCTTTAAAAATAGAGATCTTAATCTGCATCAGGTTAAAGTTCAGAATATTGAAATTAAAAATTGTGATTTCGACTCGCTAAATTTGTCCGAGGGAAAGAGCATTGGAGTTGATATTGATGCGTGTGAAATCACAGATAGTTTAATTCTATTTGATTGGGAGTGCAATTGGACCAGCGTTATTAGTTCTGACAAAAAGAAGATGAATTCAATTCATTTAAATGCACCCATGATGCGTTTATTCAAGTTACAAGCAGCCTCTCGTATTGAAAAAACAACGATTAAACGAGTTGGAGAATCCTTGTTAAGAGGACTTTTCGGGGAAATTAATCTTTCTGAAGATTTTGAACGAATTGAAGTTTTTGGTTGGAAGGGTTTAAAGCAAGAAGCACTTCATGATACAACAATTAATACACTAAACTTTAAGTATCAACCTTTTGAAGGAGCGCTTATTATACAAGACACACGCATTGAAAACTTGAATTTGAATGATTTGAGTTCAACAAAAGGAAGTGTCAAATTTCAAGAAGTGGAAATAGAAAATGCAAACATTGATGACTGTTCAATTGTCAATTTCTCGTGGAATCAGGTCGCATTTAAGAATCCTCCGAATCTCAGTGGTTCCGATTTTACCGGTTTAAGGTTATCCAATGTTCAGTGGGCGGACAAAGAGAAATCACTCGCGATTTCATACTTGCGTGAGCGTATACCTTGGTTCTATAAGTGGAGACTAAAATCACTTACTAAAAAGAAAAAGGCATACACTAAAGACGAGGTTTCAACCTTAAAGTACGACATTGATACCTATCGAAATTTGAAAGCCGTATCCATCGCGAATCATAATAAGATAGACGCACTTTTGTTTTACAGGAACGAAATGAAATTGTATTGGAAACTAATCCGTATAGAAGATGATATTCCCTGGTACGATAGAGTTTTGGTCTTTCTCAACCGTTGGGTTTCTAATTTTGGTCAAAGTTGGCACATGCCTTTGTTGTGGTTACTCTCCTTTCACTTCATTTTCATGATGTGTCTCCTTTCCTGGAAGTTTTCACTTCAGCCTGCAGATTTTGAAACTGGAATTGGGCATTATTTTTACTTATTGAATCCAGTTCATAAATCCCCCTATTTTATTTCTACAGGAATGGGCCATGTAACTGAGTTTTTCATGCGAATAATGGGAGGGTTTTTCATTTACCATTTTATAAAAGCAACACGTAAATTCGGGAAGGCATGAAGTTGGGGCTAGAAGAACTATTGAACAGCGCTTTACAGAAGGTGCGCACTTATCAATTACATTACAGGCTATGAAAGAAAATGAAACGATTTTAAGAATAAATTTAGCGGATGATTACAATATAAAATTTGAAAAGGCTGAAGATTTTGAAGGTTCATTTTTTCATGAGGTTTATAAAAGAGCAGCTGACAATATTGATGAAATTCTAAGAAAAAATAGAGAAACAAAAGAAAGAAAGTCGTCAATTTATTTGAATGATTCGTCTTACAATAATGTAATCTCTTTTGTCGGGGACAGGGGAACGGGGAAAAGTTCATCCATGATTTCATTTTGTGATGCATTATTAATGAAAAATGGTGACTCAACATTTTTCATTAATCATTCTGCATTGGAAAAAACGGGGTTCATTTCAATGGGTATCGTCGATCCGTCTCTATTTCACACGGATGATAACTTATTCGAAATTATCATTTCGAAAATGTTTGCGCAATTTCAGTCGAGTATAATTGAGAATACTGGGAACTCAAATGATGAACTTAAAGGAAATTTGATTGACCAATTTCAGAAGGTATATGATAACCTTCGAACTGTTCATAGAAAAGATGACTTATATCAAGGAGAAGCACTAGATGAGTTGGCAAATTTGGCTTTTGGCACAAACTTGAGAGCAAATTTCAAAAAACTATTAGGGTATTTTATTGAATTCATGGGTAAGCCAGAAGACGGGATATTACTTATCGTTATTGATGATTTCGATTTGAATGTTCATGGTGCCTACCGAATGTTAGAGGATGTGAGAATGTATTTAATGACCGAAAATGTCATTATCTTCATAGCATGTAAAATCGATCAGTTGTTAAGCTCATTGGAAGAGGAAGTCAGAGGTGGGTTTAAGCGTATTCTTAATTCAAATAATTCTAATTTACATGAATTCCCGAAAGTAACAGCCGAGAATTATTTGGAAAAATTAATTCCAGTTGATAGAAGAATGTATTTGCCAGAATTAAAGGAATTCTTCAAAACGTCCAATCAAATTATTCAAATTGAAGATGCGAATGAATCAGAATCCTATGCTAGCGCTTCAATTGAAGCAATAGTATTTACGTCAATTTATAAAAACACGGAACTCTTTATTAAGAAACCGAAATATGATGTGCACCCTGTGACACCTCGAAAGTTGAGATCGTTAGTAAATACTATGAAGTTATATTCAAATCTTCAAGCAACACCAGTTGGAATTGATAAATTAACAAAGCATTTTCTTGATGAAGATATTTTTAAATTGAAGGAATTTGATTTATTTGATCAAAATATCTCAGATAATAAACACGACATCCGAACCCCATATTTTCAGTTTTTTGCAGATTTCAATTCCTACTTACCGGACAATCTAAATCAAAGAATAATTGAATTTTTGGATGAAAATGCATTTTTGAAAGACAGTGATCTAGCTTTGCTATTGGATTCTAAGAATGAACCCCTTAATATCTCTATGGGGGATTTGATTCATGTTTTGAACACAATCGAAAAAAGCCTTAAACAATATGATAATTACGAGAAAATGTTCTTGTCTGGCGTTAAAACATTTTACAACGCATATATGTTAAAACTAATTTTCCAAAAAGACTCAAATTCGATTAAAAAATTGTTCGGGGGAAGTATTCTATGCAAGGATTATAAACCATACTTACCCGAAGATCGGGATGTTTTCAATTTTCCAATAGCAAATGCAATCGAGCTATATAAAAATGATCAAATTAAATATGATGATTTACTTTGGTTATTCATGTTCATTACCCACTTGGACAAGAAATCAAATAATTATAGAACAAAGGAACAGACTTACTACACCAGAACTCTAAGTGACCATGGCAGCAGAAGTACTCAAAATGCAACTTTTAGTTTTATGGACTTTATTATAAACTCCTTAAATCCAGATGAAATTGCCAATAGAATAGAAGTTCACCGTCGTGAAGGCGAGGTTTCAATTCTTTTACAACAACTTAAAATTTGGAATTCAAATGGAGGTAAGAAGTATGCGCTTATTCACAATTTGGAATTTCTCACGGAATTGGTAGATAAAGTTTCCAAATATTCAACTGAATACAAAGATGCTTTACCAAGTGACTATTCTGGTAAATTAAAAGTTTACTTAAAAGGTCGGATGCAGCGGGCCATGAAAGAAATAGTCGATGAAGGCGGATATTCTTATCTTGACCTTGACCCTAATTTATTTACTATGCATCCAATAATGAGATATTGGGATGAAAATAGCGATCGAATTGACTTAATGTTGAATCAAATGAGAAACTCCGATTTACGTATGTTCGAGGAAGTTGAGCGAACCCCATTGAGTGAATTGTTACCAGAAAACATCGGTGGTAAACGCAACCTCCCTAAACGACAAATTGAAAGCTACCTATGGAAAGTAAATGATTATTTAGGAAATGATTATCTAAGTGAAAAGCAGCAGGGAGTTCGACGAATGAGCACATTGAGACTAAGAGGATTTACTAAACACCCTGAAATTTACGAAAGACTTGCAGTACTCAAATCGATGACTGAACAAAATATGTTGAATGGATTAACAGAAACGAAGAAATTTTTGGAAGATCTTTTGAGAAATGGATAATTTAAGAAACTCAATAGAACTATTGTTTCGTAAAATAAATACTGAAACTATTGTTACTGAAATAGGTAATACAGATTTAAGCGTTCTACCATTTCAAACCAAGCTCAAAAATGATTTCATTGAATTTGGAAGGGCATCGTCTCCGCATTACTCAAAAAGTGAGTGGGAGAACATTGTTCAAAAGCTTGAAGAAGACTGGTTACTAAATGCTGAAAAACCAGTTTTCGGGGAAGGATCGGTATTCAGTTTATTAATACATTTCACAATTCAAGCCCTATCAGTTCATGAAAATGTTCCCACAATTGTAAGTGCTCATTTATTGCGCTGGAGAGAATTATCCTATGTTTTAGGAGAGGACCTTCTCATATGCGCACACTTTGGATATATTGATTCGAAAAAGAAGACCCAAAGAGATTTTTTTGGATGGGCGCCTGTCATTTCTACCGACAACATCGAGATAAAAAATATTTTAAATAAAGGTATTGCGGAAAATCATTTTCACTTAAAAGGCTCAGCTCCAATTTTTGAATTGTCCTGGATTTCCTTAATGAATAATGTTAAAAATAGGTCCACCGAGTTTAGGAAACTACGAAAAAAAAACAGGCAAGTCTTAAAACAAATAGCAGGGGTACAATTGGATGAACTTACTATTGAAACACAAGTTTATATTGCCGCTATTATTAGAAAAACCCTCTTTAACTTAATCACGAATGGCGAAGCTGACCTTGACTCACTCCAGCGGGAAATAACAAGCGGTGATTTTAGAATAATGCTTAATAATCATCAAACCGAAATCGAGCGATTGAAAAAAATGCACGGTTTATCTTTTCGACATGAGGGAAAAACGAAAATACCAGATTATGCTATTACTAAGGACCTTCTTGAATCTAACTTGATAAGTAATGTTCTGCTGTGTGGCGAAAGAAAGTTATTAATATCTTGTTTCACAGAGATCTATCGGTCATCAGAGAAAATTAAAGATTATTTAAATGTTTTTTACTTGTACCTACTTATAAAGAACAAACTTCGAGAAGAACTTATTCAAGTAAACAATAAAATTGGGTTCTCAAATTTTTCTGATTATCAAGATAGAAAGGAATACTTTATAAAAGAGAAAAGCATCTTTGAAACTGCCTTTTTAAGTATGGCGGTTAGCGATACATCGAAGAATCAAAAAATTGTTTCCTTCGAAACTAGAATTGCACCTAAACAAAATTATCCAAATCAAAAACGTGCGATCGAACATTATGACCATCAAATCAATTCCACTTTTTTTAATAAAAGAACAACTCAGGAGAAGATTAATCGAATGATACACGCTAAATCTACTGCAGACTATCCTAATTTTTATGTTCTTCATTTTATCAAGGAGAAAGAAAAAAGAATTTCCATCGATAATAGTTATGATTCCTTGTCATCAATGGCTATACCTCGTCACAATATCTTAAGAAAGAAAGTGCGTCAGGAATCTATCGCTATTATTGATTTAATGAGAAGCTCTTCTAACGTTTCTCAAAGATTATTCGGTATTGACGCTGCTGCATCTGAATTAGACACACGGCCTGAGGTCTTTGCTCAGGCATTCAGATTTTTAAAAAATCACGAATCTTTAGGGCGTCACGATCATTTGAAATCGAACCACAGTAATAATCGACTAGGAGCAACTTATCACTGTGGTGAGGATTTTCTCGATTTGGTAGACGGACTGCGGGCCATCGATGAAGCAATTTTGTTCTTAAACCTTACCAAAGGGGATCGATTAGGACATGCTTTGGCCTTGGGAGTTGAAGTCCAAAAATATTATGAGTTTAAGCATAGATTACTAATGTTACCTAAGCAAGATGTTTTGGATAATGTCGTTTGGCTACTCGAAAAATATACTAAATATGAGATTCAAGGATTCAGAAAATTAATTACTTTTTTAGAAGAGACATATGAACGTTTATTTTCCGAACTATATGTTAATAAATTTGAAGTCAATATAAAGTCTACTTGGCAGGTCTATGCGGACGCGTGGAAATTAAGAGGAGATGATCCGTTGATTTACAAAAGAAATAGTAAACAAAGTCAAAGTATCTCGAATTGGAACAGTTTTAATACCTCTCGATCTATTGCAGATTCAATTAGATTTAATGAGGATGTTAAATTTTTATACCATTCTTACCACTTCGATCCGAATGTAAAGGTTGAAGGCAGAAAAATTATGCAATTTCAAGTAACTCAAGAATATATTAACTTGGTTAAAATTGTACAAGACAAATTTCTTTATGACGTTTCCAGAAAAGAACTTGGGATCGAATGTAATCCAAGCTCAAATTATCTGATCGGCACATTTGGGAAGTACGTTCAACATCCAATCAAGAGATTTTTTAATAGCGGTTTAACTTTGAAAAATAATGAATTAGGTAAGTCACCTCAAGCTCTCGTTTCCATTAATACTGATGATCAAGGTGTCTTTGGCACGAGTTTAGAAAATGAATATGCTATAATGTATAAAGCACTAGAAAAAGAATTAGACTTAGATGGTAATCCAATTTACAATCAAACTATGATCATTGATTGGCTAGACAGAATTAGAAAAATGGGCATCGAAATGAGTTTTAAAAAGTAGACAAATGACCAACTTCCACTTTCTCCAAGAATGGCCGTCCATCAAAGACGAGTGTGCATCTGCTGAAGAGCATATCTTCAAGCTTCCCGCTTACGCAGCCATTAAAAGCAGAAGTGCATTGGCTCTATGAAAATGATTCAGGTTTAGAACAACCGTACGATACCTCGTTTAGTTCACTTATTGACGCCTATACCTTCAAAGCCAACATTAACGATTCTCTCTTTCGGCAAATTAATCTGATTCGTAAAATTGGAAACACAGGTGCACACGGTAAAAAAGTAAGTAGTGATAGCGTGTTAATCTCCGTGAAAGCATTACACGCATTCTCAGCTTTTCTTGCAAAATATTACGGCGAAGATATTTATGAAATTGGTGTTTTTGATGAAGCACTAGTTTCCACTGGTGATGAAGAGAAATTGTTCAAGCAACAATTGCAATTGCTTCAAGAGAAGTTAGCAACGCAAGAAGAAAAATCGAAAAACCTCTGAAACCATTTAATCTAATGGCTTTTAACGAAAAAAGCCTTATCAAATGATAAGGCTTTCGTGGTCCCACCAGGAGAACCTATGTTTTCTGAAAGCCCTATTTAAACAAGGGTTTGCGAGTCATCAATTTTAGCAGGTTACCAAATAGGTTACTTATAATCCACTTCGATTTGCTGTTGTTTGAAAGAACGATTGAATATTAAAGATACTGATTTAGTGCTGATTAGTAAAGTAAATAGCGGTAAATATTATTGAATAATACAAGCTTCAACCTCATCCCTTTCTAGCCCCATATAAACACAGAATTCCGTAATAGATACTAACTGATGATCTTCCTTGTTTAAATGCTTCTTGATACGCTGGATGAGGTAACGAGAATAACGTTCACTCTTTCCAGTAATGATCATTATATCTTTTGGGTAAATTACAACTCTTTTCATACGGCATCCATACTTTATCTATACACTATCTATGCTTCATTCATGGTGGGGTCACTTTCCGTTCCCTTATCAAAAGCTTTGCTTTTTCCTATACACCATCCATAACTGATGTATTACAAAAATACGCCCCAAATTCTGCGCTCCAATAGGCTATTTCAACCCAAATCGGCACATAGATTATTAAGCGGAAGCGCAGATTTCATCAACTCATTTTATTCCCATTTGTTTGTCTAGTCGACGGGTGAAATGACTAACCCAACGAGAAATAGTTTATAACGGATAACAACATGAAATTATGGCAAGACAGAAAGGCATAATCAAATTGACGGGTAAGATCGGAGATCTTTCCTTCTACAAAACGGGAGATGGATTTCTCGCAAGAGAAAAAGGAGGTGTTGAAGCTGACCGAATCAAGAACGATCCTGCATTTGTGCGTACACGCGAAAATGGAGCTGAATTCGGGTCATCTGCACAGTCTGGTAAACTCTTGAGAGATTCAGTACGAACAATGATGCAGAACGCATCAGATGGGCGTGTGACTTCTCGTTTAACGAAGCTAATGACTCAGGTTAAAAACCTTGATGGAGTAAGCGCACGTGGTGAGCGAAATGTTGGAGTTGGAGTAGCAACAGTTGAAGCAAAAGCTTTACTGAAGGGATTCAATTTTAACAACAAAGCGATCCTAGGATCAATCTTATTCAATGGGTACTCTGTAGTTCTTGGAACTGGAGAGATCACATTGGCTGACTTAGTTCCGATCAATGAATTGAATACGCCGTCAGGTGCTACTCACATTGCATTGAGAGGAGCTTGGGCAAAGGTTGACTTTGCAACTGGCGATGCTGAGATGCAAGAAACCAACGTTGTCAATCTTCCGATTGATGCTACTTCTACCAATGTTGTATTGACTCCAGTTGCCGCACCGCAAGGTGGAGGAACGGACTTGTATTTTTTAATGATCGAGTTCTTCCAAGAGGTGAATGGAAACCAATACACTTTGAAGAATGGAGCGTACAACGCGTTGAGCATTGTAGAGGTCCAATAAGTTGAAATCGTTATGGCATATCACATTGAAAATGATACGATAGCTGGAACGGTTGGCGGAACGGTTCTTTCCGCGATACCAAACTTAGATACTGGGGATGTTCTTCGAACCTTGATACTAGCTACTGTGGGAGCAGTGGCTAGTTTTCTCGCAACTCAGTTTCTAAAATGGATTTTAAAGAGAATCAAGAAATGACCCTGCGACTAGCTCAGGGCAAGAATATTAATCTTTTAAAACAAGAAACAATGCAAAAATCAGAAGTGTTAGAGGTAAAACTCAAAGCTTGTAGACCTCGTTTCAAAGCGGGATCTGAATTGTCTGGAAAGGTGAACAGAATTACTGTTGACATTGACCAGGTAATGCACGATGAGAATGAGTGCTTAGACATCGACCTTAAATGGGAGGTGAAAGGTGAAGACTCGGATTGCGAATAATAACTCATTGAGTTAATTGAGAATGGGGTAACACAGAAGTGTTACCCCTTTTTTATGCGATGGTGTTTTAAGTAAAATGCCACACACCAATGATATAACCAAACAAACTTTCTTCTACTCTCTACATCATACCAAGCGCAAAATCGAATGTATCTCGCCTGCAGGATAAATTCCTCCCTATTAAGTTTGCTCAACCTTGCCTTAATAACTGCCATACCTGATGCGTAATCTATTCTCTTTTTCATAACCATATTTTTAAAAACATACTTTTGGCCAAAACGGCTTTTGCTTAGCAATCTCACTTGGCTTAAAAAGAAACTAGACAAGGTTGGGGTTGTCTTTTTTGACTTCTAGCAAGAAATGAGGTTGATAGGAATGAATGAGGATATGAACAGGGATTGTATGTTGAAACGAACGACCAAAAAGCAACACCATTCACATGACCTTGACAAGTTTACTTTTGAAGTCAGAAATTGGCTTTCGCAATAAAGTTCCTAGTATCCAGAACTCGGATAACTCATCTTTATTTTTGAATTTGTGAAATCAGAATTAATGCAAATTATCGGAAGCTTAAAACCAAAGGACTTGATTAAAGGGACGGATGATCAATAGGATCAAAAAATGGAAAACAGCCTTGAGCCAGCGTTGGAAGACGGAAGGGATAGCGACCTTTAGGAGCAAATCCCTTCCGTGTGTGCAGTGGAATGAAAACGAATGAACTAACAGCTCTGCTGGGAGGAATAAGTTTGAATGGAACGTCGAGCCGTATGCGAGTTGAGCGAGGGTGAGGAACGAGAAGCGATGAAGCTTTAGCTGAATTGCGGAAGTGACCTATGTAGGAGTGAAAGCCCCCGCCCGTGTAACGAGGAGGCTAAACGAACTACACAAGTGAGTGGCGTGGTTTTTAGGTGCGCAAAGGCGGTGAGGAACGAGCGACGTGGATAAAAACCATGACACGATACGTAGCCCGAGCGATGTAGCAGGCTCGCAAAATTCAAGGGGCGGTTGCAAATTAGCGGCAATAAAGGCTTTGCCTGAAGTTGCGGCTAATGCAAAAGTAGCCCCGACTGAGTGAGGAACGGAGCGGTGAACAAAACAAGCGAGGAAATTAAGGGCGTCAGCCTTTAATGACGTTGCGTCAAAAGCAAGTGCACACAGGTATCGCGCTTGCGCTCTTTTGGTGTGGTACATCTACACTTGCTGTGTGTTTTGTGAACTAAGTGAGTACCGGAACGAAGACCACTTTTCCTATTTAGTTAAAGGTTTTTGGTGCAATAAGCATATCTGAATTATGTAATCTGTTCATCTCTTAAGTAATGACTTTCTTCAAGAAGTTTTCGGAAGTCTTCCAACTTTGAGAACCTGGTAAAGGTCACTATAAACTTGTTTTTCACTTCATCGTCCCATACCTCTTTGTCCTTACTTTCCTTTTCTAGAAAGATTAAGTACTCATGAATTTTCACATACATGTCCTGATCATGAATGTTTGTTGAATTCTCCAGGTTTGATCGCAATTTGTCATACTCATCTATGCAACGAACAAAGGGCTTTTTAATGTTTATTCCTTCACTTTCATTTAAATCAATCAAACTAAGCATAGATGCTTTTAATTGATTTAAAATTAGGTTGTTTAATTTTCCTCTCTGTAAAGCGTATTCACAGGCCCACAATAATCCATTCAATGTTTTACATTTATTAAGGATTTTAATTTCTCGCTTAAATACATGACCAGAAGCGAATGGAAAAAACATATAGGTTATTCGAGAAGGAGCTGAATCGATATAAACTTTAAATGCATCCCGTTTTGCAGTTTCTAACACATGGATAAGAAACAACTTTGTTGAGTTAGATGAAGAAGATTCAAGTACAGTACCTTGCAGGTAAAAAAAGGTAAATACTGGCTGAAATCTGTTTAGACTTTTGGCTTCACTTAACTTTTCCGTTATGGAAGTAATGCCACTACCGAGGAACTTTGAAACAAAATATTTAATATGCGAGTAGTCTTTAAATTTTTGAAAATCGTACTCTGGAAGTTCTTTAGGTATAATTTTATTGATGTAGTATTCCCCAATGCTTGAGTAAGCAGAAAGGATTTCTTCAAAATGTGCATCATCCTCGATCAACATGGATTTTTGAATATATAGCTCAAAGTCAATTGATAGATAATTAAGATTTGTTCTCCATAAAGGGTTTTCGTGTTTTAGACAATTCAACTCGAGAAAAAACTGTTCCAAATCAATGCGTTTATTTACTAGATAAATGGTGAAGTGAATATCTTCCGATTTTAATGAAATAGAAAAGAGATTCTTTATGTAATCACGGTATTCACTGAAAAGGAATCCAAGTTGATATTTATCTCTTTCTGTTAAGAGAATGAGGTGATTGTATAATTTGTCACTCACATTTTGGAATGTACTATAGTCTTCTGCAGAAATTGCTTTTCTTGCTATTTGGGTAAGTTCTTCAATTGGATTCTCTTTCAGTGGAATATTATCTCCCGAACGATTGGTTAAGTTTGTTTTATTCTCCCAGATCCATTCACTATCCAATGTCGAAAGTATTGCGTCAATGTTGGATGTGTGACTTGCAGACTTTAATGATAAAAAAGCAAAAGGAAATGTGAGACAAAGTAATATCGCGTTGGATGAGAAACAAAACCAAAACAATGTATGGTAATAGATGTTAACCGTGTTTTGATTCCAATAATTTATGGAATAAATGGTCAGGAAAAGATTAAAGAGAAAGAGAGAAATTAAGACTCTGTTGTATGTGGATTTGAAAATTGCTCTGAATGCAAATGAGCCGTAATTTTCATTTAGAACCCGAAAGGTGAGGATGAGTAGTGATATAATAACTCCGACTAATACAGAATTAATCCGTAAGAAGTTCTCAATAATGTTAGGGTATGCCTCAGGGATTAATACTCCAAGACTATTATACTGAGTGAAGTAGACAATCCCCAAAGCTATAGCTACCAATAGGTATCCGAATACAATCCACTTGTTTATGAGTGAGTGAAACGCGAAGATTTTAATAATCTTCCTGATTCTATACTGATAATGCTTTCTGTATAACCAAAGATCAATAAACACAGCTAAAATAATAATCGGAGATATTACGAGCCACATTATTAGGTATGGTATACAAGCCAAAATCGTATATATCAGTATTCCTATGTGTTTCATTCAAAAGTGATTTCCTGAAATGTTACTTTTTCTTACTTCCGTTTGTCTTCGGTTTAGTTGCAGGCCGTTTTGGTATTTCCATTCCGAATGCACCTGGCTTCGGGTTTTTAGGTTGGTTTGTCTTTGCCATGGTTTAGATATTTAACGTGATAAAACAAATTAATAAAATAATACCGATAGGCAAACCTAAAAGCATGATAACGTTTAGTTTAGAAACAATTCCGTTGTAGAAGCTCGACTTTTTATCCCCGTCATTATTACGATTTTCCATTTTATAGTTCAATGCCTTCATAGAAATATAATGTGAAGTCAAACTCACAAGAATTATAAATGCTAATACAATCCATGAAATACTTAGAAGGAACTTATGGGAGGCCAACTTCATTTCAACAATGTCAGTAATGAAGGACATTGAAACCCCTAATGCTCCAGAAGAGATGTATAATATTTGTTTGTCGAATTGTTGCGCACTTTCCTTATATGTTTCGTAAAGTTGTCTCCAATATTCTAAGTCTGAATCTTTCATTATTTCTTAGGTTTAATTGGTCGTTTTGGTATTTCTAAACCACCCTGAAAATCATCTTTTAATGTCCTTTCAAAATCATCACAGAGTTGAGTGAGATTATCGCGTGTTTCTCTTTTAAAAAACTCTCCTAAGTCTTTGTGCTTGATTATGTATTTACGGTACAATCTTGTGAAATCAGAATAAATCTCATCTTGAGAGAATGCTGAGCCATCATTTAAAGTTTTAGCGATAAGTCTCTTCCCATTACTGTCGATTTTAATGTAATCAAAGAATGTGGTTATCTTTTTCTCAAACTCTTCGATCAATTCTTCAATTGCCTCTTCTTCTTGATTTCGTTTTTCGATGACCTTGAGGATGTTGTACTTGTAATTATCACCTCCGTATCCAGGACCCGGAACATCATGTACTTTTTTTGGATTCGTTATTTTATATTCGGCAGGAGCAATAATTCCAATACGATTATCAAAGTATATTTCGACATCATCAATGATTTCATCAGAACGGTACATTTGATTGTACGTAATATTGAACTTCCTCCAGAACTGCACGAATTGGTCATCGCTGTATTTTTTGTCAAGATCAAGAACAAATTCAATCAGGTTCAGTATATTGAAATAACTGTTGACCTCATCTTTTAAACGTTTTGATTCGTTCTTGTCATTCCTTATAAGCTCAGCAAAGTTGTTCTCTAATTCAAGAACAAAGTTGATGTCCTTTGTTTCTTGGTATGCGGAAAAGAGCTTAAAGTTATTATGATAGATATTGTGATTGAGAAGGTTTACATAATATTCCTCCAATCTTTTTTCGTCACCTAACGGATCAAAATCTGAAACAACAACATTACTAAATTGCTCAAAAGCAGATTTGATATTTGTAACGTTTATATTCTTGTATGAGAAATCAACAATTTTACAATCATTCTTGTATTTCGTCGTTCGGTTAACCCTTGAAATAGTTTGGATGGCATTGATTCCTCGAATTTCTTTATCAAGAAACAAGGTGTGTAATTTGGGCTCATCAAATCCTGTTTGTAATTTATCTACAACGATAATGATCCCGTTTTTAGCCAGTTTGAAATTTTGAAGGACAGTCTTTTCATTGAGGCCTCCATTTAAACTACTACTGCTAATATGTTCTTGACTATCAGAATACACGATATATACAGGAGCATCTTTGAAGCTAACGTATTTTTTTTCTTTGACTAATTCTGAAAAGTATTTGTCAATGTGAACTTTGTATTTGATTGCTGCAGGAATGGACGAAGTAGCAAGCATTGCTTTTGCCGTACGTCTAATGTTTAAATAAACGGATGATACCAAACGCTCTGCAATGAATTTAGAGACTGCATCAATTCGTTCTGGATTACCGTATATTTTCTTTTTTCGGATGGCGTATTTTTTCCCGTCTTCACCAATTCCGGTATCTGCATTTTCAGGTACTTCATCATACCCTGTATCGCCCTCAAACCCTTCCAACTCATTCTCAGGAGTTTCAAAATACATTTTAGACGAAACAGGAACAATACCCTTAATCGGGTTCAAGATATACCCATCTTCGATAGCTTCCTTCATTGTATAACTATCAAAGGGAATCCATAACTTCTCCGATTCTGCATACTTATTGAATTCACCAAATCTTGCTAAAGTGTGATCATTCGGAGTAGCAGTAAAACCAACAATTAGATTCTTTTTCGTTCTCCCATTGATGTAATTATCATTGTTGTCAAAACCGCTTTGTAATTCATCGAAGATGCTGATCATTTCTTCGTGTTGAATTCCGCTATTACTTCTGTGAATTTCATCTATCAGAAATGCGATTCGTAAGCCTGTCAATTTTTGAATGACTTGAGCATCCAATACATTGTTGACAGTGGCAAACTTCTGAATATTGACTACGATAATTCGTTTGTCACCTTTTAAAGCATTCAGAAAGCTCTTCTTGTCATCTGCTTCTGCGAACATTCCTTTTTGAATGTTCATGTTGTGCATTTTAGAATCGAGTTGATCACGAAGTTGTAACCTATCAACTACTACGAGTACTTTATCATAGACATACTCTCCATTTCTCCGAAGATCTTTTAATTGTAGCGATGTCCAACCAATGATATTACTTTTACCAAACCCTGCGGCATATTGAAGAAGTAGGGAATAGACATTTTTGTTGTTCTGGTACTTCTGGCGTTTTTCGATTAATTCTATGATGCGCGCTTTTCCAATTCCTTTTTCGGTAAGTTCTCTCTCAAGTTTCTCTAGTAAGTAATTCGGTTCATCTTCGTGCTCAAGAAATTCGTTAATTTTCGCTACGATTTTATCTGACCCAAATTTTTGTTTTGGGCGTGGACTGATTAGGCGACCATCATTGTGTTTATATTCCTTCGTTTTCGAACCTTCCTTTTTAATCAATTCTCGTTCGATAAAGTTGTAATAGAGGATTTCACGCTCTATCATCTTCTTATCATACAATGTC
>JAWUWJ010000204.1:0-9422 GCA_034111925.1 Crocinitomicaceae bacterium | reverse complement strand
AAAAGGGTCCACTTGTTCCAACGGTCACTTCGGTTGCCTGAATATTACTCGCAGTAATGTCGTATTGTTCAATTGTTGTAGGTTCGAGTCGATAAACATAACGGCCCGAAGATGAAAAAGCATGACCCAAATCACCATCAGAGAATAAATATGGATTCGATAGTATTCCTGTGCTATTGTCAAAATCAAATAATTCATGAGAAGTTAAGAGCTTATCTCCCTGGACACTAAACTTCAGTGAAGACCACCCACTCCCACTACCAATAGTTTGAATTAAAGGCGCACCAATTCCAGAAGCATTCACCAAATAAGTGAAATACTCATTCCCTACTCCATGAACGGTTAACCAATAGTCAATTCCATTCGCATGACGTGTTCCAACCAATCCCTCATGCAAATTCGTACCAGGATCATCCAGTAAAATAGTCGCCAAATTCGTAATATCTCCCAATCCCCCATCAAGCGCCATATCAACAATACAATACCTAAGATTTGTACCATTTCCAGCTCCCATAGTAAACAGATAATATTCGGTTCCTGATTTTGGAATAACCAAAGAAGATTGAGCCGCGCTCATACTTCCCATCGTATGGTTAAAAGCTCCATTGGGCATCATTTGATGGTTCTTGTTCCAAACCCCTCCTGGCGCTGGCAACATTGATCCATCGTTCGATCCACCGTTGGAATAGAAAAGTAAATTCCCTTGACCGTCTGAATAAGACACACAACCTTCAATACTAATCATTGATGATCCTGTAGTAACAACAGGGACTCCTGTCGTAAATTCCATTGAAGCAAACCAACCAAAGTGCCAATTGTTCATGATACCGCCGTGTTGAGCATAAGTACTATTCTGAAGAAATAGTAGTAGTAGTAGAAGTGTAAAAGTATTTTTCATGCTCCCAAAATATTTATAAAAAACGGGGTATAAATCCCTAACATTTAATCTGTAGTCCTTATTTATTCAACTGACAGTCATCAATGTTTTCACCAAAAAAAAAGGAGCACTAAATTAGCGCTCCTTCTCTTTAACAATTCGTACAGTTTACTTAGTCACCTTGCTGCTCAACTCATTCTTCAAACCATTCCATTCAACGAGGTGCATTTTAACCGTACCAACCGGTATCTTTGCCTTTACCAAAACTGGTATTCTATTTTTATCTGCTGTTACCCAGAACTGTACATCATCTTCGTGTTCGAAGTACCTTCCTGTTTGCACCACTGGCACAAATTTGTAACACTTAAACTTTCCTTTTCTAATTCTAATTTCTTCAGTACCCATGTACTTGATTTTCAACGTGAAAATCTCGTTGTCCATGAAACATTTAAAGGAGAACACTTTGCCTTTTTTCATTCCCTTGAAATCCAAGGTTCTGGCTTTGTAAAATGAAGACAACATATCTTGCATTCCCATTGATACTGTATAATCCTTTGTACCGTTGTTTACTTTTTGCTTGTTTTGCGCGAAATCGTAACGTTGGTTAATTTTATATCCGCCTTCGTTTACATGTCTCTTAAAGATCCACGGCATCATTGATTTCTTATCGATATAACTTTCGTAGGTATCGTACACCTTATAAAACGAATTGAAGCCACCCAGTGTTCTTCCCGTTCCTTTTACATGATGCAATTCACGTCCATCTCTCTTGTGCGTGGTCGATTTCACTTCGATAATCGCTTCACCTGCATCAACAAATCCGTAGGTAACTCGGTATCTCAATTTTTCTCCTTGCTGAAATGCGGTGTTCGATATATAAGGATAACTCACTACACTAGAGCTTGTCATCCCTACAAACACGGCAAATAATCCAAAAACATATATCAACTTTTTCATAGCAAATCATTTCATTGTGAAGTGTTAAATGCAAATGATATGCCAGAAATAAATTTTTGGTTTTCATCCATTCAGAAGAAGAATCGTATTTTAGATGATTATGATCCATTCTTATAAGTGTTTGCTTTTCCTGTGTGCGGTTCTTCTGACCTCTAATTCCTATTGTCAGAACCCTACAAACTCTGACGATGCAACTCCACTATACAAGAGAATCACTGTCGGCAATCCAGACAAAGAGATCTTAAAAACATTGGATGAAATAGGCGTTGACTTGTCCTGTGGAGCCATTTTTAGAAACGATAGTCTACAATTGGAGCTCGACGACAATACGCTTCTTCAATTGAATGAAAAAGGAATCTTATATACCGTCCTCATTGAGGATTTAACCAGCTATTATAGCGAAAGTGCTGTTCAAGATTTGCCAAAAGCAAGGGCAGAATTAGAGGAAATGAAAGAATCCTCAGTAAAAAAAAAAGACCAAGGCGTTCTCAAAAACGTAGGGCAACACGACGATTGCGAAGAAATAGATTGGGCCGTTCCGAATAACTTCAATTTAAACCCAAACTCTTCCCCAAATACCTTTGGTGGGTGCTTGACCTATTCTCAGGTATTGCAGGAACTGGATGACATGCGCGCGCTATACCCGAATTTAATCTCCTTAAAACTAGATGCTTCACCAACAAATCAAACCACGTTGGAAGGCAGAACCGTCTATTATTTAAGAATTTCAGACAATCCTGATGTTGATGAAGCTTCGGAACCAGAAACATTGTACCAATCGTTGATTCATGCGCGAGAAGCAGGCTCAATAATGCAATTGCTGTATTACATGTGGTACATTTTGGAGAACTACGACACTGATGATGCCATCAAATCATTGGTCAACAATCAAGCGCTTTATTTCATTCCAGTTTTTAACCCGGATGGATTTGTTTACAACGAAACACAAAGTCCGAATGGAGGTGGAATGCAGAGGAAAAACCGAAACGACACTGGGAGCGGATGCAGTACTTTCCTTCATGGAATTGACTTGAATAGGAACTCGGCTTATTATTGGGGAAATGGAGGCGCATCAATAAACCCTTGCTCCGACACCTATCTGGGTACGGCACCCTTTTCAGAAAATGAGACTCAAATTATGCGCGATTTCTTTTTACTGCATGATTTCAAACTATCGATGAACCATCACTCGTACAAAAATGCCTTTTTACATGGTTATGCTGGAACAAACATAACGAACCCTAGGCCTGATGAGTATTCAAAATACAGCCACGACATGAGCCATTACAATCGATATGCTTATGGTCCGAGTACATCTATTAGTTCTTTGAACAGTGGAAACATGAATGATTGGATGCTTGGCGGACCTGCAGGAACGAGCTCTAATGGAACTCCAACAGGAACAGGCTCTGGCAAAAACACGCTGGCTTGGACGCCGGAAAACGGAACTTCTTCTGAAGGTGGCTTCTGGCCTTCTCCATCCAACTTTGTTGGTATTGCAAAAAGGGCAATGAGAGCGAATTTTCTGGCTGCTTATTTCAGTGGTAAATATGCAAGACTTCACGACTTAAATCAATCCGAAATCACCTCTTTAAATGGCGACTTAAGTTTCGGAATTGAAAACTTGGGGCAAACAGCAAGTGATTTCACGGTCACGATCACACCTATTTCAGCAAATATCCTTTCAACGGGAAGTCCAAATACACAAACCGGAATGTCCGTTTTGGATCAAAACAATGTCACAATTAGTTATGATTTAAACCCGAGCATTCAAACCAATGACACCATCGAGTTCCAAGTGACATTGACGAATGATTACGCTTCAGACAATGTGCTTTACGAAACAACCATTATTAAAATTTATCAACCTGGAATCTTCTTCAATGACAACCCAGATGTTGACGACTTAAGCAATTGGAGCTCGTCTGGCGGAACTTGGAGCATTACTTCGGATTCATATTCAGGAAGCTCAGCAATTACTTCTACGATCTCGCCTCCTTACTCAAACAATGAGTCGAAGACCTTGCAGATGAACAATTCAATTAACCTTGCAGGAGCGGACAAGGCATTGATTCAATACTACGCCAAATGGGACTTGGAACGAAGTTTTGATTACACCCAATTGGAATACTCTTTAAACGGCTCTTCATGGACTCCAATTTGTGGCAGACACACGAAGCCTGGAGCATCTGATCAAAACAATACGTATTCGGGTAAATCTTCTTCAGACAATGATTTTCAACCCGATGATTCTCCTTTATACGATGGAGATACGCAAGGAAAATGGGTCATGGAAGAGATTACTATTGATGAGAACACCAATGCATCACTTCTCGGTCAAAGTGCGGTTTACTTTAGGTTTAACTTTAATACCGACGGTTCGAACAATCAGGATGCGTATTACAATGCGAACTTCGAAGGTTTCACTTTTGATGATTTCAAATGCTTTCTCATTGAAGGGTTTGGCGTTGGTGTGAATGAAATCTATACGAACGCAGTAAGTATCTACCCGAATCCAACATCTGATCTGTTAACTGTAGAGGTGAATGGGGTTTCAAATATCAATCAATTGGTGGTAGTCGACATTAATGGACAAGTAATTTATACAAACGATTCGATGAATGGAGCTTTGGAAATTGACACGAAACATTGGAGTCAAGGAGTTTATTTCGTGAAAATTGATGGTTTTCCGTCAAATAAAATCGTGAAATTGTAATTGAGTTTTACTCGATAATCTGAACTTCAGTTCTACGATTTTCTGCTCTACCAGTAGAAGTTGAGTTATCAGCAACAGGTTGATTCATTCCATACCCTTCTGTTCTTACACGTCCAGCTGAAACGCCTTTTTTCACTAAATACGCTTTTACGGCAAGCGCTCGATTCTTAGATAATGCCAAATTTCCATCGGCAGAGCCAACGTTGTCTGTATGTCCACCAACGAGAATTTTAAGGAGCTTTTTACGCTTCATGTAATCTACAAGTTCGTCCAATGAAGAGAAGCTTCCTGACTTAATCGTTGATTTTCCTGTTTCAAAATTTAGGTTCGAAAGAACAAAAGAATCGCCCATCCAATAGGTAATCGCTATTTCCATATCTTGGAACTCAGCATCTGCTGGAATGTTAGGAATCTCGACTGAGTTGTAATCCATGTCATCACCAATTGCGCTGATCTTGATGTCGTAAGTGTCGCCCGCTGGTAGTTGAACTAAGAACTTTCCTTTTGCATTTGTGATCCCGACGATTTTCTTCTTTGTTTTTTGTCCGATGAAGACAATTTTGTCATTTGGAATAATGACGCCATCTGGGTCCGTCACAGAAACGGTTACGGGTGCGTTAGGGGGTTGTGCATTGAGGCTTAAGCCCAATAAGCAAAGGATGAGTGTTGTATAGAGTTTCATAATAGTAATTGTTTTGTTTACTATTAGAATGTCCATTTCTAGAAAAAGTAACTATTTGTTTGATCGAAACGCATCGGTTTTCTTTCTTGTGTTTGTGCTGTGTGTAGTTTTTTAACCGCGGAGACACAAAGGCACTATTTTAAGGTGTTGGTTTAGGCGCTATAATTTTTTGAGAAAAAATTCATGGTGTTTCATAGAGGTCAATTTCTTCGTTCTACAATCGCTTTTCTCGACTTCGCTCGAATAGCTATTCTGATATGGTGATCAAGCTCTGATATGCTCATCAATCATTGATATGGTGATCGAGCGTAGTCGAGATCAACATATCAGTCGCAGTCGATCCAAAAAAGGAGCTCGCGACTGATCCAACTGGTAACATAAAATGCTGTATTTAGTTTTTAACCGCGGAGACACAAAGGCACTATTTTAAGGTGTTGGTTTAGGCGCTATAATTTTTTGAGAAAAAATTTATGGTGTTTCATTGAGGTCAATTTCTTCGTTCTACAATCGCTTTTCTCGACTTCGCTCGAATAGCTATTGTGACATGGTGATCAGGCTCTCACATGTTGATCAAGCTCTGATTTGCTGATCGAGCGTAGTCGAGATCAACATATCAGTCGCAGTCGATCCAAAAAAGAGCTCGCGACTGATCCAACTGGTAACATAAAATGCTGTATTTAGTTTTTAACCGCAGAGACGCAAAGACACTATTCTAAGATGTTGGTTTAGGCGCTATAATTTTTTGAGAAAAAATTCATGGGGCTTCATTGAAGTCAATTTATTCGTTCTACAATCGCTTTTCTCGACTTCGCTCGAATAGCTATTCTGATATGGTGATCGAGCTCTGATATGCTGATCGAGCGAAGTCGAGATCAACATATCAGTCGCAGCCGATCCAAAAAAGAGCTCGCGACTGATCCAACTGGTAACATAAAATGCTGTATTTAGTTTTTAACCGCGGAGACGCAAAGGCACTATTTTAAGGTGTTGGTTTAGGCGCTATAATTTTTTGAGAAAAAATTCATGAGGTTTAATAAAACTCAATCGCCTTTCTCAAAGCAAAAACGTCTAAAATCTAAAAGGCTTTAGCCGATCTAAAAGCGAAGCGATCCAAGAGTGAAACGATCCAAAAAGGAGCTTGCGACTGATTCGCAGCGCGACTGCCCTAAACCACAATATTCACAATCTTCCCTGGAACAACAATCACCTTCTTAGGTGCATTTCCTTCCAACCATTTTTGAGCTACTTCATGTGCCAACACTTCTTTCTCGACATCTTCTTTCGACATCGCTGTTGGAAGTTCGATCTTGAATCTCATTTTTCCGTTGAATGAAACAGGGTATGAATGATTCGCTTCAATCAAGTTTGCTTCATTAAATTCAGGGAAGGTCGTGTAGCTTAATGTTCCAGCTTCGTTTCCAAGCTTGATCCAAAGTTCTTCTGCAACGTGCGGCGCGTAAGGTGAAATCAATACTACCAATTCTTGAAGGATGGCTTTGTTGTTGCACTTTTGATCCGTCAACTCGTTCACGCAAATCATGAAGTTTGAAACTCCAGTATTGAATGAGAACCGATCCAAATCGTCTCCAATTTTCTTGATCGTTTTGTGTAAGGTTTTCAATGCTTTTGGATCTGCTTCACCTTCACTCAAACTTACATTTCCATCTTGATCGTGGAACAAACGCCATAGCTTTTTCAAGAAATTGTGAACGCCACTAATTCCTTGTGTATCCCAAGGCTTGCTTTGTTCAAGCGGCCCTAAGAACATTTCGTACATTCGAAGTGTGTCTGCTCCGTAACGTTCTACGAGCACATCTGGAGTTTGCACGTTGAATTTAGATTTTGACATCTTTTCTACTTCGTGACCACAGATGTAATCTCCGTTTTCTTCTAAAATGAATTCAGCATTCGTATACTCATCACGAGATTTTTTGAAGGCTTCAATGTTTAGAATATCATTTTCGACTAATGAGATGTCGACGTGCATATCTACAAAGCCCATTTCAATATCTAAATTCACCCCAACATTTACACCAGGATGTCTTTCCTTTAAGATATTATTCAGGTAATTTCGATGATCATCAATTTTTGAAATCACTTCTTGTCTCTCTTCTGAATCAAAATCTTGTGCTTTTTTCCAAAGAGACGATGAAATAAAAACAGGGATTTTCAAATCATTAGTTAGCATGCTTGCATCGGATCCTTCACCTCCGAAAACACCCATTGGATAAATTCCATAAACAAAACTACTCCTCCCCAAAATCATCCCCTGATTGATCATCTTCTGGAAAGGCTCCTCGAAAGGAATCAAGTCCAAATCGAACAAGAATTTTGTCCAGAAACGAGAATACAACAAGTGACCAGTAGCATGTTCAGAACCACCGATGTATAAATCAACGTTTTTCCAATAGTCCACTTTGTCTTTTGCAACGAATTCGTTGTCGTTCGTAGGATCCATATAACGCAAGAAGTACCAAGAACTCCCTGCCCAACCTGGCATTGTGTTGAATTCCATTCTATCGCCTTCAGAATGATTCCAAGCGCCTTTTTCAGCTCTCGCTAAAGGTGGCTCACCATCTTCGGTTGGTAAATATTTATCTACTTCTGGAAGCGTGATTGGCAAGCTTTCGTCGGCCACTAAGTTTGGAATATCGTTTTTATAGTAAACTGGGAATGGCTCTCCCCAATAACGTTGTCTTGAGAAAACCGCGTCTCTCAAACGGTATTGCGTTTTTCCTTTTCCAAATCCTCTTTTCTCGATCTCGTAAATCGCAAGTTTTCCCGCTTTCTTTACTTTCAATCCATTTAAGAAATCCGAATTTGCAATTACAGCATCCTTTTCAGAATAGGCTTCTTCGCTAATGTCTTTGTCTTCAAAAATGTTAATGATCTCAATTCCGAAATGCTTCGCGAAATCATAATCTCTTTGATCTCCGCAAGGAACGGCCATTACAGCTCCTGTTCCGTACGATGCAAGCACGTAATCACCAATCCAAATCTGAACTTTATCTCCAGAGAATGGGTGAATGGCAAATGCGCCCGTATTTTGACCCGTAATATTCTTTACATCAGCTTGGCGGTCTCTTTCCGACTTCAACGATGCTTGTTTCTTATATTCTGCAACTCCGTCTGCAAACTCTGGCGTTGTGATTTCATCTACAAATGGATGTTCTGGCGCTAAAACCATGAACGACACTCCGTAAATTGTATCTGCTCGTGTTGTAAACACTTCAACGTCATGATCTGAACCGACTACTTTGAAATGAACAGAAGCTCCTTGCGATTTCCCAATCCAGTTTCGTTGCTGATCTTTGATAGAATCTGTCCAGTCTACCGTTTCCAAACCTGTCAATAAACGTTCTGCATATGCTTTAATTCGCATCGACCATTGACGCATCAATTTCTGAACAACAGGGTGTCCTCCTCTTTCAGAAACTCCATTTACGACTTCATCATTGGCCAAAACAGTTCCCAACGCGGGACACCAGTTTACCCATGAATCAGCCAAATACGTCAAACGGTAACTCATAAGCGTTTTGCTCTTGTCCGCTTCGTTCATTGCTTTCCAATCGGCTGCTGAGAATGTTCCTTCATAATCGTGCGTAGCATCGACTGTTGAATTTCCTTCTGTTTCAAAAGTCAAAATCAAATCTGCAATTCGTTCTGCTTTATTGCTTGTATTGTTGTACCAGCAATCGAATAATTGCTTGAAAATCCATTGTGTCCATTTGTAATATTCTGGAGAAGAAGTTCGTACTTCACGGTCCCAATCGAATGAGAATCCCATGATATCAAGCTGTTTTCTATATCCAGCAATTACATTTCCTTCTTTGTCTGTTCCACCGTCAATGTTAGTGATAGTTGTAATCGCAGGATGTTGACCCGTTTGAATCGCATATTGCTCCGCAGGCAATCCAAATGAATCATAACCCATTGGATGCAATACATTAAATCCTTGCAGACGCTTGTATCTAGAGTAAATATCAGATGCAATATAACCGAGCGGGTGACCTACGTGAAGTCCCGCTCCAGAAGGGTATGGAAACATGTCCAACACATAAAACTTAGGTTTTTCTGAGTGATCCTCAGCCTTGAATGTTTTATTCTCTGCCCAAAACGATCTCCATTTTGATTCTATCTCTCTAAAATTGTATTCCATAATTGCACCTTGACTTTGAAGGGGCAAAGGT
>JAWUWJ010000203.1:0-17924 GCA_034111925.1 Crocinitomicaceae bacterium | reverse complement strand
GATCGAGTTTGCCAGAGAAGGCCACGATGACATTGTCATACATATCCCATGTTTGAACGCCCAAAGCTTCTTTTGCGTAAAAAGTTTTCCACGGTTTTGGCGTTGAGAAATGTGTTAAGTCGAGTAATCCTTCATCAACGATTGCCAAAGTATATGTCATCTTTCGTCCGTTACTTTCTGTCACTTTGATGTTCGCTTTTGACTCTGGACGAATCTTATCTTTCATCGTGATTACGGGATGTAAATGCGTAAATGGATCATCTACTTCAATCGGCATTACACCGTACATTCGAATAGGTAAATCATTCTTCGTCGCGTTGTGTGGTTGGATCATCGTGACATGTAAGAATACATTCGGCGCCATTTCAGCTGTTGCTTTAAATTCGCAAGACGTTTCTCCTTTCGTTGTTTTTACCCAGAATTTTTGCACTACTTTATCTCCTGATTCGATAGAGATTAAAGCTCGACCGTCAGAAGGCGATGGGAAACTGATTCGAATGTCCTCGTCTTTCACATACTTTTTCTTGTTTGTGGCAAACGATAACATTGTTGCATGTTCATTTTCAGACCGATTCGCACGGCTCCAATACGACCAATCAAAGTGAATTAACTTGCCCGTTTGGTGTCCTCCTTTTTCGTCAGTAACGAGAACCAAGTACTTTCCATAATCGTCGTTTTTAACGTTGAAATTGAAGCTCGTTTTTCCATTCTTATTGTCGAGTTTTACTTCTTTAATAAAAATTGTGCTGCTTCTCGATGTGAATGACGCTAGATCTTCGTATCCATCGTACCACCAGTTCCAACCTACCTTGTAGATTTTCACCTTCAACTTTTGATTCTTCTTTAAAGACCCTTTTGAATTGACGGTAACCAATTCAATTTTATGTTCTGTACCTGTTTCCAATGTATTATCGTAAATGCTCACTTTTGGAATAGAAATACCAACATACGTGTCATAGGGTGAGAATGGCGCCACAGAATGATCAATGCTAAAATCGCCTCCTTTTTCGTATACCTTCGTTGTGTAATGTGCTTTAAGCTTCCCTGCAGACGATTCAATTTCATCGTATGAATTCAGAAACTTCGCTTTTCCATCTGCATCCAACAATCCATCAAAAGCAGTTTCTCTTCCGCTTTCTCCGTTTCGAATGGGTGAATCAAAAATGAATTGTTTGTACGCTTTGAAGGTCGTTTTCATTGGCGTTAACCGAACTTGAACATTCGCTTTTAGTCCTTTTCCACTTGCTCCATGTAGCCATTTCGCCGAAATCTCACAAGAATCACTGCTGTTTGCTTTCTCTGGATCGATGTAGATTTTAAGTCGGTTCGGTTTAATCGTTTCGACTTTAATTGATTTCTTATATGTATTGTCTCCAACTGTAACACGAGCGCTGTAACTGCCTGTTGGAGCTTCTGTACTTGTTCCCGTTCTGAAATCATAAACGCCATTCCAATGCTTCGATTTACTCACTTCATAAATCGTGTTCCCATTCGGATCGACCAATTCAAAATTCACAGGATGTTTTGACGGCAGGTTGTGGTTCTTGTCTTGAAGAATGAAATTGATGTAAATAGAATCCCCAGGTCTCCAAACTCCTCTTTCCGTGTAAATAAATCCTTTGATTCCTTTCTCAACTGGATCTCCGCCGATATCGAATTTGCTCAATGAATTCACATGGCCGTCCGTTAATTTCAAATAACCTCTTTGTTTACCACTTTTGGCAATCATCAAAAACGGCTTGCTCTTTAGTTTAATTTCGAGCATTCCTTTGGAATTCGTTGTTCCATTCGCGATCAATTTATTCGAGTAATCGTAGTAAGAAACTGCTGTACCAGACATTGGCAAGGTTGAAACCATATCCGTAAGAATAGCATGTGATGTTTTATCATGGTCCAACTTGAAAATCATTCCAATGTTCGATGCTAGAATATTTCGTTTTACGGCTCTACCATAGTAATAATCATCGTCGCAAGGGCTTTCATCGCCGTCGTTATATCCCCAAGTTGAGTAGCCGCTAAACCCATACTCGTGCCAGTCACTTTCGTTCCAACCTGTATTGATTGCAGTTAACCTCGGCGCTGTCGACTCTGAATTGCATTCACACAACGTGTAGGCTTTGTTGAACTTAATTGCAACTTGATAGATCGCTCCAGGCTCCGTTTTGATCAAATCTTCAAGATTAATAAGGTGTGAATTCCATTGTTTCAAATTCTTTTTCGAATCCGTTTGAAGGCTCAATTTTTTCTCCGCAATCACCTTACCGAAGCGCGTCAATTCGTCATCTCCATCTAGGTTATTCACTTGCAAGAAGTGATGCACATTCTTTTCATAAATCTTAATTATCCGAACATCTACGGCTTTTAAAGCGATGGCCTCAAAAGGAAAAATCAATCCTTGAGAGTTTGGCAAAATTGAACCTGAGCCAATTAACCGTACTTCTGGTTTTGCATCATTCAATTGAATTGGAGCGTTGTAACCTTCACTCATTTTAAAACCCGCCGAATTTTTAACCCCATTCGTTACTTTGACTATGAAATTCCCTGTTTTTCTTCCCGGAATATATACATCAACCGTATTGAAATCGATCTTGTATTTTAACCCTGTGATTCCAGGAATAGAAATAATCCCATCCAATGATTGATGTGCTTGAAGTGGATCTGAAAAATTCAATTGAACAATTTGATCGTCTTGCTCTCTTACTGTCACGCTATTTACTGAGAAATCGTGCAATGATGGAACGGTAAACTCTTTCCGTCCATTTGAAAAGGAATTAATCAAAACCCCGTCCCATTTTACAACGAGCTTTTTCTCCTTGGCTCCACGAGGAATACTGTCCGCAACAAAATCCCATTCGTTATCATATCTCTCTTCAATTTTGAATGGAATTTTCTTTCCATCAAGGTAAATTGATAGTGCCTTCTTTACGCGATTGGTCTTTTCGAAATCGGTCGTTGATATTCTACCTTCCAATTTCTGATACTTCAATTCATGACGGTTGTAGCTTCTAAGTCCGTCCACATCGACATTAATACGTTGGGCGTGTGTCGCAAATTGAAATTTAAACACTTCGAAACCTGAATCAACTTCTACGAATTCGTTCAACTCCAAGGACACCGTGTAGAATTGATTTACGCCCAAGGGCTTGCTAGGTATAAACTCAACCAAGCGTTCATGAACGAAAACGACCTTGCCTTCAACGTGAGGCTCTACCGTGATTAGGCTTTGCAATTTCCAATCGGGAAAGTCTTTGTAATTCTCAATTTCATCGGCCAATTCAATTTGAATCGCATCTTCACGACTGACCATTCCTGAAGTGTAGGCTGAAACGTATTTCCTATAAGCCGGATCCACTTTGATAATCTCTTGGCGGGTTTGCCCACAGGCAGAGATGATAACAATTAATAAAGTGATTAAAGAAAATTGGATTGAAATTTTAAATCGTTTCATAGCGTTCATTTTGAACAAATATGAGTTTTGCTTCCTATTTATAGAATGGCTTTAGATTAGTCGTTGGGTATTTTTGATTAAGTGTACCCGATTTTAAATTATCCGAAATCACGAAAATTCGTAAATCACAAATACTTGTGGATTAGACAATTATTAAAAGCCCTTATAAATTCAGGTATTTATACACGAAGTTCAGGTATAAATACCAACAGCATTAACCTCCCGATTTATTACTATTACTGCTAAATCAACATATAATCCCGAAAAGGGATGAACTATTAAACTCAATAAACTATGTGTACACGACTATTTAATAATAAAGACAAAAACTACCTTTCCACGGCTCGAAACATGGACTGGAACCATTCATTGCCTACCAGTTTATTTGTATTTCAAAGTGGATTAGAAAAATCAGCTTTAGAAGAAATACATCCTTTATTAGGGCCTTCCAAAAAAAATCCTAATAATTGGACATGGAAATCCGATTTTGAAAGTGTTGTAGCAATGGTTGGTGTAACTGGAAATTTTGCCGCTTCAGACGGGTTGAACTCTAAAGGATTAATGGCGAATGTGTTATACGCCAAAGATTCTAATTATGCGATTGAAAACAATTCGAACACCAAACAACTTAGCGTATTAAGATGGGTTCAATATGTTCTTGATAAATTTGCAACGACTAAAGATGTCGTTCGTCACTTTGAAAACAATCAAATTGAAATAATGCCAGCCAATGTACCTGGGAGTAAACCTAAAAAAGCTGCTGCCCTTCATTTATCGGTTTCAGACAAAAGTGGTGAATCTGCTATTTTTGAAGTCTATAAAGACAGTGAAGATGCTAAGCCTACCTATCACATCTACTACAGTGGTAAGTTGGAAGGTAAAACTGATGTTATCTGCAATGTAGCCTGCAATGTAATGACAAATGAGCCTAGCTTTGATATTCAATTAAAATTAAACGATTATTGGTTGTGGCAATGGAGTGAAAAAAATGATTTTCCAAGTCGCACCATTCCAGGTGGACCATTTCCTTCTGATCGATTCGAGCGTGCAACATTTTATTACAATGGAGTCTCTTCGGCTTCTGACATGGTAGAATCATTGTCTCAATCAAAGTCTATTGTTGCAAATGCATCTGTTCCAATCGGAACGCTAGGCTTTAAAGACCATCCTAATATCGCACCGACAATCTGGTCAACATTGGCGAATCACAATGATTGTATTTATTATTTTGGAAATGCCAGAACGCCAAATTTGATCAATATTGACATGAAAAAATTAGATTACAAATACGATACATCTGAATTACCTGTTGTTACTCTTCTGGAGAATAATGAATTCATAAACGAAAGCTATGAAGGATGCGTTAACGATAATTTTCAAGAAAAAGAAGCTAAGTCTGATGATCCTTTCCGAGTAATAGAATACGCAGAGATTTCTGTTTAAATCAATTACTCATTCAAACAATAGCAGTTTCATTTTACATGGGGCTGCTATTTTTTTGCTCACGACTCTTCAAGTAGCCTGAATTTCAAATGAAAATAATTCCCAATACACGTCATAATACGTATTTATAAACCCTTGTATTGATTATCTTTACTAAACACGAACTTCCATTTCTTAAATTATAGGACATTCCATTTCCAAATATCAAATTCATGAAAACCTTATTAATTTTCCTTTCAATTTCGATCGCAGGTATTAGTTATTCTCAAACTGCTGAGGAATACGAATTAAAATCGAGTGACTATTTTTTGAAAGATGATTTCAAAAATGCATTGAAAGCAATTGATAACGCCATTGAATTGGAAATGACTGTCGATTATTATCATGTGATTAGAGCAAAATGTTTCATCGGGTTAGGAGAGATTGAGGAAGGTCTAAATGCATACGGTAGAGGAATTATTCTTTGCCCGAAATCGAGCCAATTGTATGATGAAAGAGCCTACTTATATTCTCGATTGCAAATGATCACTGAAGCAATTGATGATTACAATACTGCCATTAAATATGCCAATAATGATACGACCAAGTTTATGATTATTAGCAATCGAGCAACGGCAAAAATGGCTTGGAGAGATTTTGAAGGTGCCTATGAGGACTTAATGCTATCCTATAATTTTGACTCAACAGACATGGCTGTGCTTGTTAACTTAGGAGCTATGTGTGATGAAGTTGGAAGAGGAGACGAAACTTTAAAATACCTTCTAAAAGCAGTTGAGATTGACCCAACTTTCAGTGCTCCGTATGCCAATATCGGGTATAAATATCAGCACATGGGCGAGTATGAAGAGGCTATAAAATATTACAATAAAGTTCTTGAATTAGATCCCAACGAACCATTAGGTTTTAGCAATCGAAGCTTCAATTTATATAAACTTGGTAAGTTAAAAGACGCCATGAAAGATATCAATAAGTCCATTGAACTTTATCCTGCAAATTCGTATGCTTATAAGGTTAGAGCCTTGATTCATATTGCCAATAAAAAGGATGAAAAAGCATGTGAAGATCTGGATATTGCATTTGAACTGGGCTATTCCCAGCAGTATGGCGATGAAGTTCAAGAGCTGATCAATGCGAATTGTAAATAGAAAGTTAAATTGGAATTGCAGAACCATTGATTAACCCCATTTTGAAGCGTTCATCTTGAACAAAATGGATTTTGATTCCTCTTTATAAACTCTCATTAATTATGTTGGAAACGATACTTCTAACGACCTAAATCGTCATCTGGCAAAGGCTTTTCGTACCACATACGCCATGCGCCGCGACCATGTGTGATTTTAAATATCTTTTTCCCGAAAACCTTTACCTCGAACTTAACCTTCCACGTCCCTTCGAATTCTTCTTGTTCAGCATTATAGGTTCCGAAGTAATGAACCTCTGGGCTTTTCCGACTGGAATCTTCAAAAAAATCACCATTCTTTGACATTTGAAGTGTACTGTCATAACGCTTTTTAAAAACGATAAATTGATCGTTAAAAAAACCTCTAGCAAAAGCATCACTTGAGTTAACTCCAAAGCCATCTAAATCACGAGACATTGCATTAAAATTGTTCTCATCTGTTTTCATAATCATGAAATCAAAATTTAATTCTTTGCCCTGAAATTGTCGATATGATTTACCATAAGTCAAAGTACCTTTGTAGAAGCCAGCTCGATTCATAATTTGATAATATAAACAGAATTAATTGAACAAAGGATCAACGACATCTTTAATCAGATCCGTTTCATAGCCCTTAGAGGCCAAAAAACGATACACCTTCACCTTCTTTGCATAAGAGTCTCTTTCGCCCTTTAAGGAAATGAATTTACGCTCTGCCAATCCCGATAAATTAGAAATATAGACTTCCGGGTCAATTGAAGCAATTCCTTTATCCATAGAATACTTAGAAATACGTTTTTGCTTTAAATGCTGACGGATCTTGATCTTTCCCCATTTCTTGATATTCACCTTGCCAGACACAAATGCCTCGGCAAAACGTTCTTCATTCAGGAAATTATTGGAAATGAGGTGGGCCAAAAGGCGGTCCGAATCTTCTTGATCGAACCGCCATTGGTATAATTTTGTCTCTAGCTCTGATGAACATCGCTCTTGGTAAGCACATAATGCTTCGAGCTTTGTTTTTGCTTCGAGGAACGAGTATTTACGTTCTGATAACATCAGACCGTAATCTCGTCTTGTTTATCGTTGACAAATGAATATTGCAACAAATGATTTGCTGAGCTTCCTCTTACTGGAATCCACTTCTTGTATTTAAAGAACCACTTCATTTGACGAGACATTACGCCTTTCTTAAAATGTGACTCTAAATAAGGGTGAACCAGCAATGAAACACTCTTTTCTTTTTTCTTCGTCATTAAGTACTCAAGGTTGTTCTCGATCTCTTCTGCGAACAGAATAGATGCTTGAACTTCACCAGTACCATTACATGTCGGACATTTCTCTGAAGTAGTAATATCCGTTTCAGGACGTACACGCTGACGTGTAATTTCTACAACTCCAAATTTAGAAGGAGGAAGTATATTGTGCTTCGCTCTATCGTTCGACATTGATTTCTTTACCGCTTCAAACAACGCTTTATTGTTAGCACGTTCATGCATATCAATAAAGTCAATACAGATAATTCCACCCATATCTCTCAATTGAAGAACACGTGAAATTTCATGTGCAGCCTCAATGTTTGTTGAAAGCGCGTTGTTTTCCTGTCCGTCGGCACCTTTACGGTTTCCACTGTTGACATCTACAACGTGCATCGCCTCAGTGTGCTCAATGATCAGGTATCCTCCACTAGGTAAAGGAACCTTCTTACCAAACAATGATTTGATTTGCTTGTTCACGCCAAACTTCTCGAAAATGTCCAATTTCCCATCGTAATGACGGATAATCTTTTCTCTTCCAGGAGCAATTCCAGATACATACTCCTTTAAATTAGAAGTAAGGTCACCATCGTTGACATGAATATTAGTAAAGTTCGCATTCAATAAATCTCTAAGTAAAGACGA
Source organism: Crocinitomicaceae bacterium (assembly GCA_034111925.1). Classification (GTDB taxonomy): domain Bacteria; phylum Bacteroidota; class Bacteroidia; order Flavobacteriales_D; family Crocinitomicaceae; genus UBA4466. The sequence goes on along the minus strand of JAWUWJ010000203.1, from coordinate 9,973 downwards.
CGTTTTATCAATTTCGCCCAGTACTCTGTAAGGAGGTTTAGCCCCAATAAGATTATCATGCATTTTTTTCCACTTACTCGCCAGATTCTTCAAATCTTGGTCGAGCAGTTCGATCTTCTTTCCTTCTGCGACAGTACGAATAATAACTCCGAAATTTTTCGGTTTAATACTATTCATCACTTCTTTCAGTCTAGCTCTTTCCTCGTTATCCTTAATCTTTTGGGATATGGATACTTTATTGGAAAAAGGTACTAAAACAAGGTATCTGCCTGCTAGGGTTATTTCAGCACTCAACCTCGGTCCTTTGGATGAGATTGGTTCTTTTGCTACTTGTACTAAAATTGGGGCCGAAGAAGAAATGATTTCACTAATCTTTCCATCCTTTGGTATGTCTTTTTCCCCTTTGAAATACAGAAGATCGGCTACGTTCTGCTTGCCACGCAATGTATCACGCGAAAACTTATTTTGTGAATTGAATTGAGGTCCAAGATCAAGGTAATGCAAAAATGCATCCTTATCATAACCAACATCCACAAACGATGCATTCAGACTTGGAACGACTTTTCTGACTTTACCGAGATAAATATCTCCTACAGCAAATTCAGCTTTTCCGCTCTCCTCTTCATGCAACTCAATAAGCTTTCCGTCATCGAGCAAAGCAAGCCTGACACCCTTTTTATGGGTATCGACTACTAGTTCTAAACTCACGAAAGCCTAATTATATTAATAAATAGAAAAACTTAGCAGGTACTCTACCTGCTAAGCTTCAAAAGTGTTCAAGAAAAATTACTTCTTCTTCTTGTGACGGTTTTTTCTAAGTCTCTTTTTACGCTTATGCGTAGACATCTTATGTCTTTTTCTTTTTTTACCACTTGGCATAATTCTATATATTTTCTTGTTAAAATTCTTTCTTAGTTATTCCCCTCCGGTTAAGAGAAAAAAAACACTCTCACCATACAGCAAGAGTGCAAAAGTAACAAAACCAATTGAACTTTAGCGTTCTATTGGATCAAACTACTTAATTATTTTACAGTTACGTTCGTCTTAACCTCTTCAACAAATGTTTTAGCTGGTTTAAACGAAGGTATATTGTGAGCTGGGATGATGATCGCAGTGTTTTCTGAGATATTTCTTCCTGTTTTTTCAGCTCTTTCTTTAACTACAAAACTTCCGAAACCTCTCAAATATACATTTTGACCTTTGGACAATGAAGACTTCACTGAATTCATAAACGCCTCAACGGCCTTTAACGCCTCTACTCTCTCCAACCCTGTTTCTTCAGCAATGTCTGCAACTATATCCGCTTTTGTCATATCTTATTGATTTTTTGATGTTTAAATATTGACTTTCGAAGGCAAAATTAAAGTTCTCTTTTGTTTATTACTTACTTTTGATCGACTAATTTTTCGATTTTCCCTCAATGCACAATTTTCCCCCACTAATAGCCCATTGGTATAGACAAAACTCTAGAAGCCTACCTTGGAGACAGACTAATGATCCATATTTCATTTGGCTTTCAGAAATTATCATGCAACAGACAAGAGTTGACCAGGGGACGGCATATTACGAGAAGTTCACGTCGAACTACCCGACAATCATTGACTTAGCCAATGCGGACGAACAACAAATCTTAAATGATTGGCAAGGATTGGGATATTATAGTCGAGCGAGAAATTTGCACTATTCAGCCAAACTGGTTAGAGATGAGTTTAACGGAGAATTTCCGAACACGTATAATGAAATATTGAAACTTAAGGGAGTTGGCACTTATACGGCAGCGGCCATTAGCTCATTTGCTTTTAAAGAACAGAAAGCGGTCGTTGACGGAAATGTATATCGATTGTTGAGCAGGGTCTTTGATATCGACACACCAATTGACAGTTCAAAAGGACAAAAGGAATTTCAAATTGTAGCGGATGAACTAATACCAGCAGAAGCACCCGACATTCACAATCAAGCCATCATGGAGGTTGGATCACTCGTTTGCACACCGAAAAATCCAAAATGTGAAGAATGTCCATTGGTCGACTTATGCCTTGCAAGAGTGAACAAGACAATCGAATTAAGACCGGTAAAATCAAAAAAGACGAAAGTACGTGATCGCTACTTCCATTTCTTTCTATACGACGACAATGGAGAAACCTACATTGAACAAAGAACGGAGAAAGGAATTTGGCAAAACATGTTTCAGTTTCCTTTGTTAGAAATTGAATCGAATGAGATTGAAACGACTAAAAAACAATGGAGTCATCAATTGAAAGAGTCTTCTGAAATAATTCACAAGCTGAGTCATCAAAACATCCATGCCGTTTTCCATCATTTTGACCGCATGCCCAACTCAATAAATGATTCATGGATCAAAATAAAGATGGAGGATATTCAAGATTATCCGCTCCCTCGAATCATTGATCGATATCTTGAGGAAAATTGAAGATTGATAAATGATCACCTTGATGAAGAAAAAAATCAACGTCGTAGGAGCAATTAATCAACAACTTGAAGAGAATTCTGATATTCAATTCACAATTATTGATTATCAATCCACAATTCAATTCAGGATTTCGTACTTTTAATCTAGAAATACAACAATAAACATGGCAGGATCAGTCAATAAAGTAATCTTAATTGGAAACCTTGGGAAAGATCCTGAAGTTCGTCATCTAGAAAATGGCGCTGTAGTAGCTAACTTTTCTATCGCTACGTCGGAAACGTATATGGACAAAAATACGGGACAAAAAGTAGAAAATACGGATTGGCACGATATCGTTGTTTGGAGAGGCCTTGCTGAAGTTGTTGAGAAATACGTCAAAAAAGGACATAAAGTTTATGTCGAAGGAAAGCTTAAAAAACGTTCTTGGCAAGACAAAGAAGGGATCACAAGATATTCTACTGAAGTTATTGCCGATGAAATGACAATGTTGTCAAGTCCTGGACAAAAAGCTCCCGGTGCTCAAAAAGACCCTTACAATTCAGCAGGAACGCCAAGTGCTCCTTCAAAGGTCGACGACATCATTAAAAATGATAAAGACGACTTACCATTTTAAGTAACTGATAAATGGACGACCCCTCAAGTTTAGAAGCTTTCGGAAACGTATCGCAGGCTGGATTCAACTCATTTGGAGACGTTGTATCTATCCTCATTCTTTTGTGCTTATTAATGTCTTCTGCATTGATCTCAGGATCAGAGGCGGCATTCTTTTCGCTTACCCCAGTTGACAAAGAAGATCTTAAAGCCGATTCAGGTAAAAGCGCAAAAACAGTTACCGACCTTCTAAAGAAACCCAAAGAACTTCTAGCAACGATTCTTATTGCAAATAACTTCGTAAATGTCGCTATTGTAATTGTGTCGAGTGCTGTATTGACTCAAGCCTTTGAAGGCTCTGAATTAAGTGGAACGACTCAGTTCTTAATTGAATTCGCAGCAATTACCCTTGCTTTATTATTGATTGGCGAGGTTATCCCTAAAATATACGCAACCAAAAGAGCCTTGTTCTTTACTAAAATGATGAGTAAACCGCTCTATTATTTAAATAAAACCCCTCCAATTTCTTGGATAAGATCAGGACTCGTTCTCGGAACAAGTTTTATTCAAAAAAGAGGAAAGCGTGGAAAAGTTGATTTATCGACAGGTGAACTGGAACAAGCATTGGCCTTAACCAAAGAAACAAGCACTTCTGACGATGACCACAAAATTCTTGAAGGCATTGTCAAATTTGGAAGCACTGAAGTTCGACAAATCATGAAATCTCGTGTGGATGTTCATTCGCTTGAATCTGAAGATACTTTTGAAACTGTTCTGGAAAAAATTCTGGATTGTGGACATTCACGAATTCCCGTTTACGAAGACAACTTTGACAAAATCATTGGAATTCTTTTTATAAAGGACCTCCTGCCCCATTTAAGCTCTAAGGAAAAGTTCAATTGGAAAGAATTGATTCGAAAGCCATTCTTCGTTACAGAAAACAGAAAAATAGACGATTTACTTAAAGATTTCCAAGAAAAGAAGGTTCACATTGCCATGGTTGTTGATGAATACGGAGGAACCAGCGGAATTGTGACTTTGGAAGACGTTCTTGAAGAAATTGTTGGAGATATTACCGATGAATTCGATGACGACGAAATAGTTTACACAAAAATAAACGAATCCACATATCTCTTCGAAGGCAAGACATCACTGGTCGATTTCTATAAAGTGATGGATATTGATGAAGAGGAATTAGAAATTGATACCCAAGCAGCTGATACTATTGGAGGATTGGCCGTTGAAATAGCAGGGAGAATTTTAGAACCCGAGGAATCTCTTGTTATTGGAAACTTCAAATTAATCGTTGAATCCAGTGACAAAAAGAGAATCAAGATGATTAAAGCTGTTAAAATTGGGAAAGAAGATTAATAAGATAAGACTATGAATTGGAAATTAGGAGTTGTTTTAGTGTCGTTTATAGTGCTTTCTTCATGTGAAGAGGATATTAACATTCCAAAACCACCAGCATATTTAAGGCTGGAACTTCCGGATCATACATACACCAGCTATGTAGACTCGTGTCAATATAGTTTTGACTTAGCATCAATTTACAAAGTAGAAAAGGCCCCAGGCAGCGAACAAAGCATGTGTCACCGAAGAATTAATCTTGGCCCGCTAAATGGAACTGTTTATTTTCGGTATTGGGACATGGTAGAGCCTCTTTCTTATTATGTAAACAATGCCAATGATGAAATAGATCGTCACAAAGGAAAAGCCATTGATGTAAATGACCAATTGATAATCCGAGAAAAGGATGATGTTTACGGAATTATTTTCCAGCTTGAAGGAGACGTTGCAACGCCATTCCAGTTTTACCTTACGGACAGTACAGATCGATTTGTATATGGCGAAGTTCTCTTTAACATGAGTCCGAATTACGATTCATTGATACCTACGCTTGACTACTTGAGAAAGGATTTGGACCAACTATTGGAAACGTTCAAATGGAATCAATAGCATACTTATCAATTGGAACCAATCTCGGAGATCGTATCAAAAACATAGATGACTCGATTGAATTGATCCAAAGTGAAGCAGGCCCATTAATTGCAAAATCGAGTACTTACACAACAGAACCTGTTGGCTTTTCAGCTGAAACCGATTTCCTCAACTTATGCATTTCTATTCGAACGGAATTACCGCCGCTTGTGTTACTCGAAAAATTAAAAAGTATTGAAATTAATTTGGGTCGAAAAAAAAAGTCTAAGAATGGTGTTTACCAATCAAGGTTGATCGACATTGATATAGTACTATACGATGACAAAATAATGGCAACAGAAGATTTAACAATACCTCATGAGCGATATAACCAGAGAATGTTCGTACTTAAACCGTTAGCTCAAATTGCAGCTAATATCTACGATCCAGTTCAAGGTAAAACGATTAAGCAATTATTGACCGAGTGTATTGATCAATCGACTATTCAATTATATGGCCATTAAATAACACCAAACAATAGCTGCAAGGGCATTTTGTTATCAAAATAATTACTATTATTGCAGTTGAAATAAGAATTTTATTACTTACTATGAAAAAACAAACCATCAAAGTTGTTGCATTTTTAGCTATCGCAGGAAGTTTAGCTACTGGATGTAGTCTACTAAAGGACGTAACATACGTATCAACGACGAATCCGTTAGAAATGCACGGTGATTCAGTTCGTGTACAAGTTGATATTACTTTCCCAGAAAAAGGAATCAACAAAAAAGCTGCAGCAGAAATCGTTCCTATGATCGGATCAACTGCACTTAAGCCACTTAGAGTTCAAGGTGAAAAAGCAACTGGAAACGGTGAAGCTATTCAGTATAAGGCTGGTGGAAAAGTTACATATAAAGATATGGTAGCATACACTCCAGATATGGAAGCTGCTGACTTTATGGTTACTGGTAAGATATATAAAGGTGAAAAAGAGAAAGGTGAAATCGAGGCTACAAAAATCGCTGACGCAACTATCATTACACCTTACTTAGTTGATAAAGATTTTAAAGTTGTTATCGCTAAAGATGAATTTAGAAGAGTAACACAAGAATCTACATTAACTGTTATCAATTACGATAAAGGTCGTGATGCAGTTAAAAGTTCTGAGTTAAAAGATGACGACGTTAAAGCATACGGAGAATTCTTAATTGAAGCTCAAGCAAATCCAAAAGTAGAATTGACTAAGATCAACGTTGTTGGTTATGCATCTCCAGAAGGTGAAGTTGATAAGAATGATGGATTGTCTGGTGATCGTGCTGCATCTGCAATTGCAGCAGCAATGAAAATCGCTAAAAATTCTGAAAACGAAGCTGCTCAAACTGAAGGAATGTATGCTCCAAGTGGAAGTGGTGAAGATTTCGCTGGTTTCGAAAGAGAGTTGAATGCAGATACTGAAATGAACGAAAGCGATAAGCAATTGGTTCTTAGAATTCTTCAAACTGAAAAGAACCCAGCAACTAGAGAAGAAAAAATGAGAGATTTAGGTAAGTCATTTTCTTACTTAGACAAAAACATTTTCCCGAAACTACGTCGTGCTGAAATAACAACTAACTATGACTTAACAGGATTCTCTGATGAAGAGTTGAAAGCTAATTCAGTATCTAACTCAGATTCATTAAACTTAGAAGAGTTATTGTTCTGTGCTACTTTATACACAGATTTGAATGAGCAATTGAGAGTTTACAAAATTGCTGAAACAAGATTCCCAGATGATTACAGAACTTCTAACAATGTTGGAGCTGTATTGTATATGATGAATAAAGTTTCTGAAGCAAAAGCGAAGTTTGAAAAAGCAAACGGTGTTCAAGATAACCCAATCTCTAAAAACAACTTAGGTGCTGTTGCTGGTGTTGAAGGTGATCGTACAAAAGCATCTAAATTGTTAAGTCAAGCAGGTGGTGCAGGTTCTGAAGTTGATTACAACAAAGGAATCATCTCTATCCAAGATGGTAACTACGGAGACGCAGTTACTCAATTAGGTTCTGATGCTTCTTTCAACAAAGGATTGGCACAATTGCTTAATGGTTCTGCTTCTAGTACTTCTGGAACTGTTGATGGGTCTGATGACGCTGAAACTGGTCAAGGGTATTACTTGAAAGCTGTTGCAGCTGCACGTCAAGACAAACTTGCTGATGTAGTTAGTAACCTTAAGAGTGCTATCTCTAAAGATGGAGCTTACAAAGCAAAAGCAGCGAAAGATAGAGAGTTTATCAAATATATGGAAAACGCTTCTTTCACAGCAATAGCTAACTAATACGAAATTCAATTTCTTAAAAGGCCCATCGGTTTATCCGATGGGCCTTTTTTTATGCCTATACTTTTTAAAGATTAAGCTATCATTAATCTTTAAGCCCACTTCGAAACTTGTTAACACTCATTTAACCTTCCTATGAGTACATAGCTTCGCTACTTAACCGTTTTAACATCCACCCTTTAAGTATTACCTTCAAATTAAGGCCTAGCCGCTGTTCATAACTACGGTCTATAATTTTTGAGTTCACAGACAAATGGCGTAATTTAGATGTAATCAACTAATACAATATCCATCACGCGATAACTACCGGCTCATGTTAAGACAATTCGTCATTTTCATTTTCGCTCTATTTCAGTTTTCATCGTATGCACAATGGATTAATAAAATGCATTATGACAACTCTGATCGTGACCTAAATGAAGAGTTTGAAATTGCAGGACTTGCAAGAATAGATATCTCTTATTTCGATGTCATTTCTCAAATGGAAACAAGTATAAAGATTAAGTCTATTCAATTATACTAGTCATTAACACTCTTAGTATTTTTTTTAAACAATACTAAGTCTAACTTTAAATAAATGAGCTCAATTAAGCTTAGACTGATTCTACTGGCGGTTACACTTTTTCAAATCTTTGAAGCTGATGCTCAATTAATTATTTCTGAATATTTAGAAGGAACTTCAAATAATAAATGCATCGAGCTATTCAATACAACCGGTGCGGACATTAACCTTTCTGGCTATTCACTTAGACGCTATAGTAATGGAACTAGCAGCCCTACAACGATTGCTCTTTCTGGAACAATTACATCTTGTGGAACTCATGTCATCTGCAACTCATCTTCTGAAGCTTCACTCCTAGCCATCGCCAACGAAACAAGCGGGAATCTGAACCATAACGGCGATGATGCTTATGACCTTTTTGACGGTACTTCAGTCATAGATGTATTTGGAGACATCGGTTGCGATCCTGGATCAGAATGGACAGCCGCCGGAACCAATGGAACAGCGAACAATAGCTACATTCGAAATGCCTCGATCTGCATAGGAGTTTCCGATCCAACTGGCGCATGTAGTTCTTCATCTTTTACAACATTAGCAACAGAATGGACATCCACAAATTCCGATAGCGATTACTCGGACTTAGGAAGTCATACCACTACGTGCCCAAGCTGCTCTGTGCCAACTACAACCATTGCAACAGGAACTGTTACAGGTAGTCCTTTCACTGTGGATTGCGCAGGAACGACGGATGCAGGAACAGTTGATTTCACTTCTGTAGGTACTTTCACCGGAGGAAATATATACACAGCACAACTATCAGACGCCGCAGGAAGTTTTGCGATCCCAACTGCGATAGGGACTTTAGCATCGACCGCCAATTCAGGAACAATAAACATCACTATTCCAGCTGGAACACCAACAGGAGCTGGATATCTAATCAGAGTAATTTCGGACAGCCCAGTAACAACAGGCTCGAGTAGTGCTGTATTTACGATAACCCAAACTGGGTCATGTGGCCCGACACTACCTACAGCAAGTGGACTAATCATAAACGAATGGTCGAATGGCCCAACGGGATCTCAAGAGTACTATGAATTCGTAGTTTCTGGTCAATGTGGAGATGTTGTAGATATCCGTGGGTATATCCTTGATGATAACAACGGAACCTTTACTACTCCAGCAAGTTATTCTGGAACAGCATCGGGAATTGCACCTGGTCACTTTAGATTTGCATTTGCTGCTCAATGGGCTTCAATTCCTGTTGGATCTTTAATCTTGATTTACAACGCAGATGATCCCAATGCGGATCTTCCCGCAGATGACCCAACTGACGCCAATACTGATTCATTGTACGTTGTCCCGCATACCAGCGCTCTTTTTGAAAGGTGCCTGTCGATGCCAACATCTTCTTCTCCAGACTCATTATACACGCCGTGTACATATGCAGTGTCTCCTCTTAATGGATGGGGCGCTTTAAGTCTTCGTAACAGTGGTGATGCCATTCAAGTGCGCCAACCAGATGGAACCTATTATCATGGCGTTTCATACGGTGGAAGTGAAATCTCTGGAGGCCCTCATAACTTAAAATTATTCACTGGAGGCGGAGGTGCCATGTCCGGATGGTTTTCTAACGGTGACTTCTTTGATATTTCCAATTGGACATCAGGAACGGCCAATGCAACAAATCAAACGGCTGGATTTGCGAATAATGCTTTAAACCAGGCTTGGCTTTTAGAAATGAGAGATTCTCTCACTGTAAATTGTCCAGTGACGATTTTACCCGTTGAAATCACACTTTTTGAAGGTTGGAACGAACCGTATGGCAACAAAATAATCTGGGAAACCGCTACCGAAAAGAATTCCGACTATTTCGTGATTGACAGAAGTATAGATGGTAAATCTTGGGAAGTAGTTCAAACCATTAAATCTGTTGGGAATTCTCAATCGACATTGAACTACAGCACAGTTGACATTAACTTCAAAGAGACGATGAACTATTATAGATTACGTCAATATGATTTTGACGGAACCGAGAAGAGACACTATAAATCGGTTGCTATAGACAATAGCATCGTTTCTGCCGTAGAACTTACTGGAATATACAATCTACTTGGACAGCCTGTTACTTTCGAGTACAAAGGACTTCAAATCCATGTGTTCAGTGATGGAACTTCTAAGAAAGTTTTTCATTAATTTTCATTGAGCTTCGAAGGTT
>JAWUWJ010000202.1:0-25960 GCA_034111925.1 Crocinitomicaceae bacterium | reverse complement strand
TATTTAACGCGTTTGTCCCGTTTAGTGGTGATAGCTGGAATCGAACCAGCGACACATGGATTTTCAGTCCATTGCTCTACCGACTGAGCTATATCACCGTTTTAATTGTGCGGGCAAAGGTAATAACTTCTTTCTATTAACCATATATGTTAATTACTTTTTTTTCTTGATTATCTTTGCGCCATGATATCTGAGAACATTGTACTTGTAATTGACGCTGGGAACACTTCTATCAAAGTAGGGCATTTTCAGGAAGATACGCTTCTTAGCGTGCATCGTTTCTCTCATGAAGAGATGGATAAATTTTATTTATTTTTAGATGAAAATAATTCTTCAAAACGTGTTTTATCATCTGTTTTATCGGATAAAGTGACCAAAAACATAGTAGAAAAGACCAATTCATTTCTTGTTACGACAGAAACTTCGGTTCCAATTAACATTGAATACGGAACAAAAAACACCCTTGGTGTAGATCGAATGTGTAACGCTGTAGCAACTTCTGCCCGATTAAAAACTGAATTCGGTGTGAGTATAGACATCGGAACCTGCATAAAATTTGATCTCGTTTCTAAAAATGACGGTTATTTAGGAGGGTCAATCGCACCAGGTATCAATCTAAGATACAAGGCTTTAAATGATTACACGGGTAAATTACCATTGCTCTCCAATAAATCAACTACCCAACTCGTTGGTAACGATACTAGTTCAAGTATTCAATCAGGTGTATTGAACGGAATGAATGCTGAGATTAACGGACTGATTAAGATGTATTCTGAACAATTTAGCGGCTTAACTTTTTTTATGACAGGTGGGGACGCAAGATACTTTGATTTAGACTCAAAAAATGACATCTTTGCAGACGAAAATTTGACCTTAATCGGTCTATTTGAAATATTTAAGCATAATGGGTAAAATCATATTTATACTTCTATTGTTCATTGGGAATTTATCCATTGCTCAAAATTCTATTAATTCACCTTTTAGCTCTTACGGCATCGGTGAATCAAACGGCTTAGACCATTCGACATTTTTAGGCGTTGGGAATGCGACCATTTCGATGGTAGATTCAACAGTCTTAAATTTCTACAATCCAGCATCCTATTCTTCAATTGGTAAGGGACAACCTCTTTTTTCTTTTGGAACATCAAGTAGATTGTCGGTTTACAAAGAAGGAAGTGCAAATGAATTTAACTCGAATACTTCCATCCAACATTTCGCATTTGGACTGTCTTTTGCAAAACGTTTAGGTATGGCTTTCGGCTTGCAACCATACAGCAGAAGAGGATACGATTTTAATTCTGGTGATTTTATTGAATCGGATTCAATCACATATACTTACCAAGGATCAGGAACGATAAACAAAGCTTTTCTGGGATTGTCGGCGGATATTATAAAACGTGACAGCACGCGCCTTTCCGTTGGAGCGAATTTCGGATACCTTTTCGGAAACGTTTCAAACATAAGAAAAGCAGTCCTCTTTGGTACCTCTCAAAATGGCGGCGTTGGAATTAAAACGTACGATGTTCGATCAATTCACTGCGACTTTGGGCTTTCATTCAGTCATCAATTTACACCGAATCATTCTGTTGGGGTTTATGCAACCTTTGATCCGCTTCAAAAGCTCAACGCAACTTACGAAGAAGGTATTTATTACGCCTCTCAAGTTAATAACCCAAACACATACGACACGTCATTCTACCTTTCGTCGACGACAGGAACATTGACCAATGTCTCTAAACTTACGTACGGATTGAGCTATAAATACAGATTTACAGATTCTGAGAAAATCCAACGAAAGTTGCATCCAGAAATTGCTGTTTATGCAACATACAGTACTTCAAACTGGTCGAAATTTGAAAACACATACTCTTCAGACACATCAACGACTTTCTTTAACACTTCGAAGCTTTCATTTGGCGTTCAATTTATGCCAGAAGCTGAGTTTCAACTCAACACAGCTACAACTGGTTTTTTAGCTAGAGTGCGTTATCGAGCTGGTTTCTATAGCTATACACTCCCATATGCAACAAACGGTGAGCAAGTTTCAGATTTTGGCACAACATTTGGATTTGGTATACCGGTTTCTGTTCAGAAATCACTTTCATCTATTAACTTTGGATTCTCTGTTGGTAGTAGAGGTGTAGCTGATCAGACCCAACTAAAAGAAAATTATTACGGAATTAGCCTAGGTATTACAATAGCACCAGGTGAAGCTGAGAAGTGGTTCCGTAAAAGAAAATTGAACTAATTAAAGTGATGAAAATGAAACTAGGAAATATCTTATTAGGAGTATCGATGATTCTTGCAACAGTAACGTTTGCACAAGAAGATAGAGAATGCCAAAGAATGAAGAAAATTGCGAATGATGCGATGATTGGTGAGAACTACAAAGAAGCAACACAGTATTTTCTTAAGGCCGAAACGCAATGTGGAGAATTTGATGCTGCCAATTACGGTCGTTTAACTGGAAGTCTTATTCGTGTGATTAATGTGGAAACAGACCTTGATGCTAAAAAATTGTTTGCGGATACATTGTGCGCTGCATGGGACAGAATGGATGAAAAAGGCATGTACGAAAATAAAAACGACATGTACAGAGGTAATTTCGAACTTCAAAAGTCAACACCTGATTATTTAAAAGCGGACAAATACTTCACTCGAGGAATTGCTGCACACGCGAACGGCGGAACTCCTGTTCAAGAAATGTACATTCCTTTGCATTATTACAATACGTATACGCTTTTCTTCATGGAGCAAGATGCAGAAAAGAAAAATGTACTGAAGAAAAGAATGATCAACGATTATTTTGATTTATCAAAATTGATCACAAAATCAAATTTCTCACTTAAAGCACAAGAAAGCATCACGTTGTATTTCAACTCGGTTGTTCAAACGTGTGATGATTTAACTCCAGAGATTGCTGGATTCATTGCAAATCTTCCTGAAGATGTTGAAGCGGCTAAAATCTCATTAATGAGCTTAATCGATTTGATGGAAACGAAGAAATGCGAGGACACACAAGAATACATGGATTTGATCAATGTTTATTTGGAAAAAGATCCTGAGTCATTGAAAGCGCTTGAAATGAAAGCTAAGATTTTGGAGAAAGAAAACAAATACCGTGAGGCAAATGCGATTTATGAAAAGTTAATTGCTTCTCCGGAAATAACAGATGAGCGTAAATCAGAACTGAAGTACAAAATTGTAGAGAACCTTTTCAAAATGAGATCTTACAAGGCTGCTTATGGTAAAGCGATGAACATTCAAGGGAAATTTAGAGGAAAAGCAATGGCTATTGCGGGTCAATGTGTTGGCCAATTGGCAAACACATGCGGTGTAAGTACTTTTGAAAGAAATTGCAATTACATCTACGCTGTTCGACTTTTAGAACAATCTGGAGGAGCTGCAAGCTCTAACTTAATAGCAAGTTACAAAGCAAAATTCCCAACATCAAAAGATTGTTTCGGTGAAGGAAACCCTACATCAGTTACTCTTGTATGCTGGGACGTGACTGTGAAACCATGTAACTAGAATGAAGTCAAATTCATCGATAAAATTATTTAGAATACCTGCTGTGATTTTCGCAGCAGGTATTCTTTTTTCATGTGTAAATGATTTAGACACAATTGAAAAAGTAACATTCGATGACAAGGCTCCTGGAGAAGTAATGTCGAATGCAGAAGTTCTAATCTCTGATTCAGGATATGCTCAAGTTAGAATTCACGCTGTCATAGCTGAAACGTTCAAGTTACCAGAAAGAGTTACAAAAATTAAGGATGGCGTAACAGTAGATTTTTACTCTTCCGAAGGGAAAATCGTTTCAAAACTAACAGCTTTGTACGGAGTTGTGAACCACCAAACGGGAATCATGTTCGTTCGAGACTCAGTTGTACTCCGCAACATTAACAAAAATCAAATTCTTGAAACAGAAGAATTATTCTACAATCAACGCGACAGTTCTATTTACACAGACAAAAATGTGATTGTAAGAAGAAACGGTAAAGTCGGAACGGGCTCAGGCATTCGTACAACTCAATCTTTCAGCTCTTACCAAGTGAATAATCCAGTTGGTGAAGCTGCGATGTCAGATTCTGATTAGAATCACTACTTTTGTCAAAAACTTACGCAATGCAGTTGTACAATAAAATCATGCTCTACTTTTGGCTTTTCATCGGAATCCTAATTTTCGTAGTTGTTACTTACATGGGATTTACTGAGAAAAGCGGGTTTAAAATTTGGGCATATTATTACTTATTCTCTGGACTCGCGATCCTCATGTTCATTGTTCGTCGTTGGATGATGAAACGTATGGAAAGACATCTCAAATACATGGCAGAAAAGGAAGCCAAAGAGCAATAGAAACCTTCCATCACATTTATTGTTAATTCATTAGCCTCTCAGTTACTTTAATCACATTCTTGATTATAATGGCTGAACAATTCTGTATTTTTATTCATGCAAGGCAGAAATATGTTAAATTTTGTAACTAAACCTGCAATGAACTTGTCTTATAAACAATGAAAATCGCCCAACTTATTATCATTTTAGGGTTTCTCTTTATAGGAGGAAATTCATTTGCCCAAAAGCTTCTCAAAGGAACAGTATCCGATGAAGAAGGCAGCCCAATTCCGCACGCTAAAGTATTCGTTAAAAATTCTACGGAATTAAGAACGGTAGCAGATGTGAACGGGTATTATGAAATGCGATTGATTCCAGATGAGTATTTTCTATTTTTCAGTGCAAGTGGCTATGATACAAGAGAGGCGTACATTACAATTTCGGAAACCACGGTTACCAAGGACATGATCCTTTTCCCAACGAAGATTCAAGAGATTGAAGATGTCAACGTATCCGTGAAAAAATCAAACCCCGGGCGAGAAATCATGCTTAAGGTTGTTGCCAAAAGAGACCAGACCAATCCATGGAATTATCCACATACAGTTCACGGCTATATAAAAGCAACGGAAAAAATTACGCGCAAAGGAGATGACAAACCTGAGAGTGAAAAGAAGAAAAAGAAGAATTCAGATGACGAGGCAACCACAGACCCGACGGGTATTGAAGATCCATTTGCAGAGAAACACAAGGCAGATGAGAAGTTAGCCAACAACATGAATTTGATTGAGGTAGACTTCATGCGACATTATGGATCTAAATCGAAAGTAAAGGAGATTAGAAACGCATTTGAGCAAAGAGGAAAAAAACGAAATAATCTTTATTATACAACAACGGTTAAATCAAACTTCAATTTCTTCTCCAACTTATTGCATTTGGATGATCTGCATCAAACACCTGTAAGTTCACCGATTTCTGGACCGGGAATTTTATCGTACAAATACAAACTCGTTGAGCAATACGAAGAAAACGGTCAAAAAATAAGCAAGATTAAAATCATTGCGCGGAATACGGCAACAACGACTCTAGCGGGTCATATTTATGTCATTGATTCACTTTGGTTGGTTCAAAAACTAGAGCTTACAATGGAGAAAGGAAATCTATTGGTTTATGACTACTTCACAATTACGCAAGAGTTCGATCACCCCGGAGACACGATGTGTGTTCTCAGGAAACAAAATTTAGATTACGGTGTAAAGTACAAGAGTGAAACATCAACGTGTACTACAATCGCCAATTTTGATAGCTATAATTTCGACCCTCAATTCCCACCGAAGTTTTTCGGAAATGAAGTGGCCATTACCGAACAAGAAGCTTACGATAAAGACACGACGTATTGGAGTGAAAAACGCCAGGTTAAATTAACACCAGAAGAACGCCAATTCATCATTACCAAAGACAGTATTTACGATGCACAACATCGAACGGAATATTTAGATTCCATAGATAAAATATTCAATAAAGTAACGGTACTAAAGGTGCTTTGGTGGGGAATCGATCATCGGAACCGAGTAAAAAAGACGCAATGGGGATTCAGTTCTATCGCAGGTCTGGTTCGGCCAATTTACATTGCAGGCCCGAGAGTTGCACCAAGTTTCAACTTCTTTAAAAAGTGGGACGACGAACGTTGGATTGATTTTGAAGCGGAAGTTTCTTATGGCTTTATCAATTCAGACATAAAGGGGGATATTGGCGGTGATTTCAGGTACAGCCCCTTTCACTTTGGAACCGTCGGATTTAAATTGGCCCATGGATTTGATGCCATTAGAGGGTTTGACGCAATTACCCAAATCTACAAACGGGACAACTTCATTGAAGTAACACATTTAACCTTCGACCATTCCTACGAAATATTTAATGGAATGTATCTTGAAACAGATCTTACATTTACCGAACGCCGAAGTCTTAAGGACTACGAATTCATTACAGCAGCCGATGAAGTTCTGCCAAACAATGATCCAACAGAATTTCAAGCCTATCAAGCCTTAATGTTTGACGTAACCGTAAGATACACACCTGGTCAACGTTACATGCGTGAGCCGCACAGAAAAGTAGTTTTAGGCTCAAAATGGCCCATGTTTTATGCTTGGTATGAAAAAGGACTTCCCAACGTTTTGGGAAGTGACATCGATCACGATTATATCCGATTTGGAATTATGCAAACATTTAAGATTGGAACAATTGGAACGTCAAGTTACCATGCAACCACAGGTCTGTTCTTAAATACAAAACGACTTCAAGATGCGGACCAAAAATTTCACAGAAGAAGCGACCCATTCTGGTTCTCTAACCCTTTGTATTCATTCCAAGGCTTGGATTCTACACTTCCGACTCAAAAGATCTACTACGAAGCGCATTTCGTTCACCACGACAACGGAGCGATCTTAAACAAGATTCCATTCATGAAGAAAACGGGTATTGGACTTGTAATTGGAGGAGGAGCTTTATACATCCCTGAATTCAATTGGCAGCATTTTGAAATCCTCGCTG
The DNA here is from genome assembly GCA_034111925.1 of Crocinitomicaceae bacterium. Taxonomy (GTDB): domain Bacteria; phylum Bacteroidota; class Bacteroidia; order Flavobacteriales_D; family Crocinitomicaceae; genus UBA4466. The sequence goes on along the minus strand of JAWUWJ010000202.1, from coordinate 19,075 downwards.
GACTGGAACGTAATTTTAAATTCTCTAAGCGTCGTTTACGTGTTGGAATTTACGGTGTTCTCTCCGACGGAAATAAAATTGACCCCACCCCGAGTTGGAAAATCTCATTCGCAGTTCTGAACAATCGGAATTTGAAGTGGAATTTTTGATGGAGAATGGATGTTGGATGTTAGATGTTAGACGATTGAGTTTTACGATCACTTTTTTAAATTGAAAAAGACGCCCGCAGATAATGAAGGCGCTGCAATAATGTTTCTCGCATGCAAGGCAAATCCAGTTTCTAGCATTAAGCCGAAATGGTTTTCAAACTCATACAGTAATTGCGGGGAAACACCCAAATATTCTTGATTATTCGAATAGATACTTGGCGAAATACTTTCAGCTCTTGAGCCATTAAAAAGTGAAAACTTTCCATCTATTTTTAACAGCACCGAAAGCTTATTTTTTTTCCAGCCTAATTCTCCTCCACCATGAATTTCATCTGAATTATCCAGTGTACGGCTATTAAAACCTCCGTATAAATTCCACCAAAAGGATTTAAAACCATGACTAAAATCCAAGCGCAACATTTGATTAAACTCACCATCACCTAAATGAAGCATCCCGAATTCTCCTGTACTATGGTTTCCTGTATTCAAACCAAATAAAACGGACCCACTTAGTTTGTACTTACGGTCCAAAATTTGATATTTAAATGCAACATCAATATCACCCAAACCAAAATCGCTATCAGCGACATGAGTCCCTCCAAACACATCGACACCAGCATCTTGCGAAGACACAGTCAATATTGGAGAATAGAACACAACTCCAAACCTCTTACCCAAACCAAACTCGCCATAAAGATTCGTGGTTTGAACCATTGCAAATGGGGACCTCCCAAACATAGCTTCAGAATTCGCAAAATTAGATCCAGCAATCACCCTGTGCGAAAGCATAAAAAATCCTTCTCCTTTTTTTGGCACCCATCCTCCACCTGCTTTGACAGACACAGAACCGATTAAGACAATGAGTAATAATATAAATCTACTTTTCATGGACGTTCAGACGTTACTGCTATCTAAGGCTTACAAGAATTGAAGTAAATAATCTATTAAATGTTTCATAAGAAAACGCAGATCACAGTAGCTTTAATTTTCAGTAAGACACAACGGCACCAACAGTATTATTTATTTCTCTTTTTCTCATTACATTTACACAACTAAAATTTGGCATATGTATAGTAAAATGAAAGATCATCTTCAGTCGGAATTAAAAGCGATTGACGAAGCTGGAATATATAAGAGAGAGCGTATCATTACTTCACCACAAGGAGCAAACGTTCATGTGAGTACTGGAGAGGATGTTATCATCATGTGCGCGAACAATTACTTGGGTCTTTCTTCACATCCAGATGTAATTCAAGCTTCAAAAGATGCTTTGGATTCTCATGGTTTTGGAATGTCATCGGTTCGATTTATTTGTGGTACACAAGATATTCACAAAGAACTTGAAGCGAAAATCTCTAAGTTCTATGGAAATGAGGACACAATTCTTTACGCTGCGGCATTTGATGCCAACGGTGGAGTTTTTGAGCCTTTATTTACCGCAGAGGATGCTATTATTTCTGATGAATTGAACCACGCCTCTATTATTGATGGTGTTCGTTTGTGTAAAGCACAACGTTACCGATACAAGCACTCGAACATGGAGGACTTGGAAACGCAATTGAAAGCAGCTCAAGAACAACGTTTCAGAATCATCGTTACAGACGGTGTTTTCTCAATGGACGGTGATTTAGCAAAAATGGATGAGATCTGTGCATTGGCTGATAAATATGACGCATTGGTAATGTCTGATGAATGTCATTCTGCTGGATTTATTGGAAAAACAGGTCGTGGTGTTCCAGAACATTGTGGTGTTGAAGACCGTGTTGATATTATTACAGGAACTTTAGGAAAAGCACTGGGTGGTGCAATGGGCGGTTATACAACTGGACCAAAAGAAATCATCGATATGCTTCGTCAAAAGTCTCGACCTTATTTATTCTCAAACTCATTGGCTCCATCAATTGTTGGTGCGTCAATTAAAGTATTTGATATTTTGAGTTCGAATACAACGCTTAGAGATCAACTTGAAGAGAATACAAAATACTTCAAGGATCAAATTGTTGCTGCCGGTTTCGATATCAAACCAGGTGATTCACCAATTGTTCCAATCATGCTATACGATGCGGCATTGTCACAAAAGTTCGCAGATAAATTATTGGAAGAAGGCGTTTACGCAATTGGGTTCTTCTACCCTGTTGTAGCAAAAGGTGCGGCGAGAATTCGTACTCAAATTTCTGCTGCTCACTCTAAAGCTGATTTGGATAAAGCTGCGGCTGCATTCATTAAGATTGGTAAGGAATTAGGCGTAATCGACTAAGATGATCTCTAAAGGAGAACTTCACGAATTGGACGCGATTCTAAAGCTCACAAGAGCTTGTGGTAAACACATGCGCGAAAATGGCATCGATCAATGGGATGAAAATTACCCAGATCGTACAAACCTACTAAATGACCTCAATTCAGAGACATTATTCGCGTATCGAGAAGATGGCGTTGTTCTGGGAATTGTTGTTCTCAATGAATCGCAAGATGAAGAATACGCGGAAATAAAATGGTCAACAAACGATGCCGACAGAAACATAGTTGTGCATCGTTTGGCGGTTCATCCTGATCATCAAGGAAAGGGAATTGCTCGAAAAATAATGGATTTCGCAGAAGTTTACGCCAAAGATGAGGGTTATGACGCGATTCGCCTGGACACTTATAGTCAGAACCCTAGAAACCAGAAATTTTATACGAATCGTGGATACAATGACTTGGGGCCGGTATATTTAAAATACAAAAAGGACCATCCGTATTATTGCTACGAAATGTTGCTTTAATTTTGAATTGCCCAGCTGTGAATACTGACTTTAGAGCTTGATAATAACTGCAATCGAATCCAACCTAATTTTGGCCCACTCGGTGTAAACAATTTAACTCCGATGTACCTCCATGTATTCATAGGGAAACCCCAACAATCCTTGAAATGGGACGTAAGACCATAATAAACAACACCTTGATCCACAAGTCCTGTTGGTTCAAACGATGAAGTATTCAATTCGACAAATGTGAGATCAACTTCTTGAAAGGAACTTCCAAACGAAATTTTTTCTCCATACACGTTTGGATCGAGCAAGAATTTAGGAGCTACGGAATTAACTTCATAATTATCTGATTCTCTTCTACAAGAAAAAGATTTAGACAAAATCACCATGTCTTCTCCATTGCTCGGGTTGCTTGTAAATTGATACGTTTCATAATAAAAAGTGGTGTCTTGGATTTGATTGACATGCAATTTAGCGCTTGGATGAAGCGACCTTATTCTGGCTTCAGCAATCGACCCTGTCAATCCATTTGGGTTTCCTCCACTGATTATTTCGACATCAAGAATACCGTCATTGTTGAGGTCAATTGCGGAAGTATCGGCATTGAAAATAGTTCCTTCGAGTACTTTGTAATCTATGGTTTCAATCATCCCTTCTTCCTGACCCAAGGTAATTTCCGTTGGGTTCGACAGATCCTTTTTACAGGAACCCAAAAGGCTCAACCCGAAGATTAGAAGGATAAATGTTCTCATAGCTCTAGTAATATAGTTAAAATACAGGACTATTTATGCCCTAGATCTAAGTAATAACTAGCCTACACGAGACCAAACCTTAATACGTCGTTGTCATATCTTCATCAACGCAAATGATAAAATCGGCCTTACCCCTATTCTCTTTTTCAAGCCTATCAATATTTTCTTGAGTGACTGTAGAAATCGTTCCGTAGTTCAAATCTGGACTTTGATCTTTCAAATACCATAAAATTCCCTCATAAAAATTAGAATGAAACGAACCGTTAAAATGCAAAAAGAACTGTCCCTCCTTATATGTCTTTAAAATGAAATGGGCCATAGTCGCGTCTTTGATTGCTTGCGCCATAACAAGCTCCGGAGTTCCATGTTCGCCCATCATTTCTAAAATCGCTTTGTATTGAGGAAGTTCAGAATCAAATTTAATTGGTAGCGGTGCAATCCAAGATTTTTCCAAATCACTGATTGAATCCAGAGCCGCTAACCCTCCATTTTTATATACGACTCGAGCATATTTTCGAGGAATATTCGTTGCCGTAAATTCAAGGCCTTCGTCTCTAGCATAATTTAGCAATGGTGCATAATCCGTTTCATGATTCGACCACAAACGAGCCGTTGAATCAAGTTCCTTAGCGTCCATTGTTCCTGCCAAATAGGAATTCACTTGTTCTTGATTATCGGCTTCCAACATCTCTGCCCCGAGTATCAAATCCTTTTTTTTGTCGATGTCTTTTGTCAATTCCAATTGCAACCAATGCGCAATTGCACAATTGTGTTCTTCTCCAAAAAGTACGATATCCTTTTCCAGAAGCGATTTAAGCATTTTTGCATAAGTGACTTGTTTTCCTTTTAAATCGTAAATTTTATAAGGCGACTTGTCTTGAGGGAATGAAAGTGTTGAGGTAAGCAACGCGGTTATTAGGAGTAGAATTTTCATAGTGATCTGGTCAATAATTCATGATAAAGATACGGATTCGAATAGATCAATATATCTTCAATTGACGAGTTCCTAACTAAATCAGTATCTTCAAGACCACATGAAAAGATTCATTTCATTTCTATTGATCACTATTCTGCTTTTGTCCTGCGGAACAAGCGGATCATTCTCAAAACGAAAACACCTCAAAGGTCATTTTTGGAATAAATCAGGAATGAAACGTGGAACTGAAAAACACGACACATCAGAAGATGAAAATTCCTTTTCTATAAATGGCGTGGACAAATTTGAATCGAATGAAGCGCAAGCTGTCTTAACAGAAAAGAAAGAATCAATTGAGCTTTTTAAAATTGAAGAACAAACGGTAGGAATTCAGCTTGAAGAAAGAAATTTGGATACAGACACTCAAGAGCCTAGCATTGCATTATCTGAAACCGAAACGACCAACGATCAAAATACCAATTCCCAAAAAACAAGTCCTCGATCTGAATTGAATAAAATGACTGGTATTTTTGTTTTGTGGCTTCTTTCTGGAATTCTTGGCTTGTTTTTTTTACTGCTCTGGTTCATTCTTGCGGCATTCGAAGCGGTAGGCATCTGGATGCTTATTCTAGGACTTGGACTACTCGCACTGTTCTTTATTTTGGTTATCGTTTTTTTCGCTCGCTTAATCGAACAAATCAAATGAACACCCTAAGAAGTTAATCACAACAATTTCTACCAGGGAAAAATGTGAATGTATAAAATGCGCGACCATTTGTAATTCTTCTTAGCGAAAATCAAAATTGTACCAACTACCAACGTGACAACCCACTCAATTGAAAGTGTTGGGAGAATCAAAGCCATCAGAACGAAAGCCGCTACTCCTTGCGCTACGGCCAGGCCATAACTCAGGTACATCGCACCAATAAAATAGCCAGGTTCACGCTCAAACTTATAATCACAATTCGGACATTTATCATTCATCACTGGAAACTTTAAAATTCCAGTTTTAAGTTTGAACACTTGTCCTTCATTGCAATGAGGACACTTCTCTGCATTGACGTCTCTTATAAATCGAAATGGATTGCTTTTCTTTCCCATAGAACAAATTTAGATCATCTATCCCTTTATCTTCATTCAATTTCTACGCAATAAATAGTACTATTCGGACATTTTTGTAATTTTAAGAATGAATCCAGCGTTTCCAGTTTATAGCATTAATGAGTTTCAATCTCAAAACCCAGACAGTGACTTTTATGCGAATTACTTTAGTCCGCACGTTAAAACACACCATTTTACGAACCTTCCGCACAAGCATGATTTTTACTTAATCGTACTCATAACAAAAGGAAGTGGCCGCCATGAAATTGATTTTGAATCGTTCGATGTTGCTCCCGGAGCCTTGTTTATTCTTCGCCCTGGCCAGATGCACTTCTGGGAACTTTCAGACGATATAGACGGTTATGTATTCTTCCATTCAAGAGATTTTTACGACAAACATTCTGTTGGTGCTGGACTTAAGAATTTTGAATTCTATTCCTCTTTTCAAAACGCACCTTGTGTGCATCTGGCTAAAACAACGATGGACGAAATCAGCTTATCGATGAGGCAATTGGTGCTTGAGAAAGAAAAAAATGATCAATTCAAATGGGAAAAAGTACATGCTTTGATTACGATAATTTACGTGACTATTGCTCGGCAGTACTCACAAAAAAAAGAAGTGAAAAGCACCATTTACTTGCAGAAGGCACGTCTCTTCGAAGATTTAATAGAGGCGAATTTCAAATCAATAAAATTTGCCCGTGATTATGCCCAAATGCTTAACACTTCCGAGAAGCACTTGAATAGAATCACCAAGAGTTGTTTCGATAAAACGAGCACACAATTGATTGGGGAACGTATTCTCCTCGAAGCGAAAAGAATGTTAATGCATTCGGAATTCAACGTCACTCAAATTGGGGATGAATTGGGATTTAAAGAGAGTTCTTACTTTATCCGATTCTTTAAAAAACATACTGGAACAACACCGTTGACATTTTTAAATACGTATGAAAACAGATGATTTGTGGTGCTGTGTTTTGCTTTTAACCGCAAGAGAAAGTGCAACTTTCGAAGACAAGTGTTAACGCAAATGCGCTGAGGTCAGAAGTCAATAGGGTTGTTTTCTACCACTAAGACAAGACTCACAAATGTGTATCGTCAGGGGGTTGATAGAAGCTGGTTGTGTTTTTTTTAACCGCTGAGGCGCAAGAGGCACTATATCCCCATTGTTTTGACGCAGGATTCACATAAATGTGTATCACCAAGGGTTTGAAATAATTTGCTTGCACTCTCAAAATTCTACATATGTTATCGCCACGAAGAGGTCATTTGCGCCGCAAAACAAAACCTACCAAAGGCATAACAACATCCTCCCATGCGCCTCTGCGGTTAAAAAAATTTATAGAGCACAAACTCCCAACATACCACTAAGCAAATCACCTGCGTTCTTGACGTGCTCGAATGATTTCTTCAACCGGAACCCCTTCAATCCGACTTGTCAACCAAGAAATCAAATCCAAATACAAAAGCGGTCGTCTTTCAAAAGGATCATCAAAAATGGAAACCAAGTTGTCTTTCAACGCAACGAAATGTTCTCCTATTTCTTCCTTTCTCACATTTACCGTTGTCCGAATAAAACCAATAATTGCTTCTTGAATTTTTTGTAAATCTCCATATTTAATCAAAAATCGATAGGTGCTTTTCAATTGGTATTCAACCAAATCATCATTGCCCAATTCGTAATGCGCGACCAAATTCAAGATTCGAGCGAAACACTGAACATCTTGTCTCAGGTATTTCTCTTTCACTTCAGAATGAATAATTTTATTCAAGTGAACGATGCAATTTTTGAAATCGTCAGCGCCAAAATACAGACACGCAATTTTGTAATTAAAAACCTGAATCCTGTTTTGATCTAAGTAGTCAGAATTCGATTCCAACCATTGTTTCAATTCAATAATAAACGTTTCATGTCCTCTAAATTGCCCCGCTAAGAAACGTTGGTTCAACTCTGCCATGTTTTTATAGACGTCAATTAACATCAGCGTATTGTGATCGAAATCAGCGTGATCCTTTTCAATAAAAGCCTTAAAACTATCGTACATCTTATTGAATTGCCGCGGCTTGTTGGAATAAAACAACGCAGACAACGCATTGTGTACTCCCTTCAGGTAAAAAATCGGATCTCTGCTCAAAAGAAGATCTTTCGATTCTACTAAACTGATCCAATCTGAAGCGTGGCGGTAACATAAAGCAAAATTCTGCGTGATAAAGTAAAACCACGTATAGGCCATGTGTCGGTACACGCGACCTTGCATTGAACCCGCTTCATCCACCAAATGTTCCGTTTGATCTTTAAAAAACGCTTCAACTTTTATAAACTGGTGTTGATTCTTAACGTGGCCATACTTCAAGTAATAATCGTAAAGCATAAGCGCAATATTCGACCAATTGTCTCGGGCATCAAGCTGAAGTCGCAATTTGACATTGGTCTGAACAATTTCAGATGCCCTGTTCTCGCCACTATCTGTCACGTAGAACAATTCAAGTCGGCGTTCCATTTCAACAATTGAATGCAACGACAATTCATCTTCCATGCTTTCGGCATATACCCGAGCGCGTTTCAATTGCTCCAAACTTTGCAAGTAAAGTCCTTTCGAATACAGAACATTAGCGAAACTTAGAAGTTCATGAATTTTAACCGAGGAATCATTTCTGTGCAACAAACGCAAACTGATCAATAATTGCTCGTACAAATGTGCCTTCAAATTCGAAATCGCACTGACGCTAGTCTCTGAAAATTTAGCCCTTATTTTTTCTGGATTGTGCGTCGATTGTTTCTCCAACAAATCAAATAATGTCAAGAATTTAATGTCCTTTTCACCGAAATTTCGCTTTGCATACGATCGAAAATGTCGTTTCTCCGCTTTCGAAAGCGAATGAATTAATAAATATAAGGCATTTGTATTGGACTTGGACATGTGAACAATTTATTCATTAATACACTTATAGTCAGTAGATTAAATTAAAAAAAGGTTGCTTTAACATCTTAACGTACCTGCTTTTTAATTTCTATTCGAATCAAAACTCATCTAGATTCGAATCGAATACAACATTAACAAGAAAATCGACATTTTGAAAGAACACGTCCAAATATTTGACACAACCTTACGAGACGGCGAACAAGTTCCGGGGTGTAAATTAGGCACTTCCCAAAAGGTTGAAATTGCCAAAGAACTGGAAATTCTTGGGGTAGATGTCATTGAGGCAGGATTTCCAATTTCAAGTCCCGGAGATTTTGAAGCAGTACATCAGATTGCTACGATAATTAAAGACACAACCATTTGTGCCTTATCGAGAGCCGTTGAAAAGGATATTGATTCTGCAGCAGCGGCGTTAAAGAATGCTACGAATGGTAGAATTCATACTGGAATTGGCACTTCAGATTTTCACATATTACAAAAACTCAATACCAACCGAAAGGACATTATTGAGCGCGGGGTTAAAGCGGTTAAATATGCGCGAAACATTTGCTCTGAAGTTGAATTCTACGCAGAAGACGCTGGAAGAACCGACAATGAATTTCTTGCTCGAGTCGTTGAAAAAATGATCCATGCTGGAGCGACAATTATCAATATCCCAGATACTACGGGGTACTGTTTGCCGCATCAGTACGGAGAAAAGATTGCCTATTTGATGAACAATGTTCCCAATATTGACAAAGCAATTCTATCGACACATTGCCACAACGATCTTGGCTTGGCAACGGCAAACAGTATTGCTGGAGTTCAGGCAGGAGCCCGTCAAGTTGAATGCACAATCAATGGTGTTGGTGAGCGCGCTGGAAACACATCCCTTGAAGAAGTTGTGATGATTTTGCGCCAACACGATCACATTAAACTGAACACAAATATCCAAACAGAACAGTTAACTCAAATCTCTCGCATTGTTGAATCGGAAATGAATATGCCCGTTCAACGGAACAAAGCCATCGTAGGTCAAAACGCATTTGCGCATTCGTCTGGAATTCACCAAGACGGCGTGATAAAAAGCAGAGAAACATACGAAATAATCGACCCAAAAGAAGTTGGAGCTGGCGATTCACAAATAATTCTGACAGCAAGAAGTGGTCGAGCTGCCTTGAAGTATCGAGCGAAACTTCTAAAAGTAGAATTGAATAAAAACCAATTGGACGTTGCCTACGATCACTTTTTACAACTCGCTGATAAGGTGAACCAAATCAACGATTACCAATTGAAAGAACTCTTAAACAACGAAGCATTATGCCGCGTACGATAATCGATAAAATATGGGATCAGCACGTTGTTAAAACGGTGACTGACGAGGTTGATGTTTTATACATTGACACGCATTACATTCACGAAGTAACAAGTCCGCAAGCTTTTACGGGCTTGGACAAACGTGGATTAAAAGTACTTCGACCAAAACAAACAATTGCGACGGCCGATCACAACGTTCCTACGAAGAATCAACACCTTCCGATTGAGAACAAACTCTCGAGCAATCAAGTTTCAACCTTGGTACAAAATTGTGCGAACCACAACATTGAACTGTTTGGAATTGGGCATGAGAAAAACGGAATTGTTCATGTAATCGGTCCAGAAAATGGATTTACACTTCCAGGGATGACAATTGTTTGTGGAGACAGCCACACATCAACGCACGGCGCTTTCGGAGCTTTGGCTTTTGGAATTGGAACGTCGCAAGTAGAGCACGTTTTGACAACGCAAGCATTGCTTTTAAGCCGACCAAAGACCATGAAAATTACCGTGAATGGTGCTTTACAAAAAGGCGTTACTGCCAAAGATGCTGCTTTGTACATCATCGCACATTTAGGAACAGAAGGCGCAACAGGACATTTTGTTGAATTCACCGGAACCGTATTTGAAAACTTCTCAATGGAGGAACGCATGACGGTTTGCAATATGAGCATCGAAATGGGAGCTCGTGGTGGAATGGTTGGAATTGATTCAACAACAATTGAATATGTTCAATCGCGCATCGATCTTAAAGAAGAACGAAAGAAGATTTGGTTGGATTTGAACTCTGACGCAGGCGCTGAGTTTGACCAAACCGTTGAATTGGATGGATCTATTATTGCGCCGATGATTACAACAGGAACATCTCCAGACACGGGAATTGATCTTACAAAATCGATCGCTTCATCGTCTCGAAACAATCCAAAAGGATTGAAATACATGCAATTGGAAACTGAGAAAACACTGCTCGGAAAGAAGATTGATTATGTGTTTATCGGAAGCTGCACAAACGGCCGCATTGAAGATTTACGGCAAGTCGCAGAGATTGCGAAAGACAGACAAAAAGCGGAGCACGTTACCGTTTGGGTTGTTCCAGGTTCAAACGATGTAAGAAACCAAGCCAAAAAAGAAGGTTTGGATCTCATTTTTGAGGCTGCTGGATTCGAATTTAGAGAACCAGGATGCTCGGCATGTTTGGCCATGAACGACGATAAAATTCCAAGTGGCGCATTGTGCGTTTCAACTTCCAATAGAAACTTTGAGGGACGCCAAGGAGACGGCGCTCGAACATTATTAGCAAGCCCGATTACAGCAGCAGCAGCGGCAATAAAGGGAGAAATTACGGACCCACGAATTTATTTAAACTAAGATGAAAATGATTCAATCAAGAGGTATGGTATTGAATATCGAGAACATTGATACCGATCAGATTATTCCAGCTAAATTTTTAAAAGCGACAAGCAGAGAAGGCTTTGGGGAACACTTGTTTTCAAATTGGCGTTACCTCGAAAACGGTGAGCCGAACCAAGGTTTCATTCTGAACACGGCCGCAAAAAACACAGCAGTTCTAATCGCAGGAAACAACTTTGGTTGTGGTTCTAGTCGCGAGCACGCTGCGTGGGCCATTTCCGATTATGGAATTCGCGCGATTATTTCAAGTCAGTTTGCGGACATCTTTAAGGGAAATGCGTTAAACAACGACATCGTTCCAATTGAGCTTGAAGCAGAGGAATTACAACTGGTCATGCGTTACGTTGAAAAATATCCTGAAGCAAACATCGATATTGACATCGAATCGCAATCTGTAAAGATTTACAAGGATGATTTTTTGTTCAAGAAAACATTTGCGCTTGATCCATTGAAGAAGAAATTCATCATGGAGGACATTAGCGAATTAGAATATTTATTGAGTATCAAAAAAGATGTGCAAGCATTTGAAGAATTGAACGTACTATGAAAAAGCAAATAGCAGTAATTCACGGAGATGGAATTGGTCCTGAAATCGTGAACCAAGGAATTAAGGTGTTGAATTCAATTGCCTTTCGATTTGATCATGAATTTAAATATGTTCCTGTTGAAATGGGTGCGTGTGCGATTGAAAAATACGGCGAAGCAATTACCGATAAAGACCTTGAGATTTGTGCGTCAAGCGATGCCGTTCTTTTGGGTGCAATTGGAGACCCGAAATACGACAACGATCCAACTTTAGCCGTTCGGCCCGAACAAGGTCTATTGAAATTAAGACAACATTTGGGTTTGTTTTGTAACATCCGCCCGATTGAGACTTACGATCTTATATCTGACAGTTCACCAATAAAAAATCGCTTGTTGACTAATGTTGACTTTGTGATCTATCGCGAGCTCATTGGGGGGATTTACTTTGGCAAAAAAACGCTGAGCGAAGACAAAACGGAAGCGAGTGATTTGTGTTCGTACACTGTTGAACAAATCGAGCGAATTGCTCATGAGGCCTTCAAAGCTGCTGAACAACGCAATGGAAAATTGACATTGGTCGATAAAGCGAACGTCTTGGAAACATCTCGTTTGTGGCGTAAAGAAGTGACTCGAATTGCAGCGCAATATCCCGATGTGTTGTTGGATTATTTATTCGTTGACAATGCCGCGATGCAGATTATTCAGCAACCGCAGTCGTTTGATGTAATTCTAACAGAAAACATGTTTGGTGATATTCTTTCTGATTTGGCGAGTGTGATCACGGGATCAATTGGAATGCTTCCTTCGGCTTCGGTAGGCGGAACGAATGGTCTTTTTGAGCCTATTCATGGATCGTATCCCCAAGCAAAAGGTTTGGACATCGCAAATCCGAATGCTACTATTTTGGCTGTAGCGATGTTGCTTGACAATCTTGGAATGCATGAGGAGGCTGAAGTGACGAGAAAGGCTGTTGATTGGGCAATGGAAGAAGGAATTGTTTCTGTCGATTTGAATTCTGAATCGCCTTCGAGTTGTAGTCGAATTGGGGATTTGATTGCGAATTATATTGAGGATAAGGGAGCTGTGTTTATTAATAAGCGGAATACGGAAGAGAGTAAGGGGGTTATTATTTAGGTTGAGAGAAAAAGTGAGGAGTGAATAGTTATGAGTTTTAGCACTAGGTTGTTACTGAGTTTTATTTTTACTACAGGAGAAAGTACAACTTTCGAAGACAAAAAGAAACATTGTTTTTGAAGACGAACGGAGTTACGGCAGACAAGATGCCTCTTCGTGACTTCGCTGGGTCGTATTGCAGTTTGATTTAACCGCTGAGACGCAAAGGCACTAAATATGCACTTTGTAGGTTATAGTTAGAGGCGCTATCTTGCCACTTCGTGACTAGAGCATTGTGTCTTTATTTGTTTTTATTGGGTTTTGCCTTGTTTTACACTTAATGCGAATACGCTCTATACTAAATATCTCAAATAATAAATATCCTTGCGCCTCTGCGGTTAATAAAAATCAGCACAGAAAAAACAATATTAATCTTCAAAGAACGTTTTTAGAATAAGATCAGGCATAGAACTATTCTTTATCGCTGAAGAAGAAATTGAAAGAATAGTTTTTTAAAAAATTTACACATCGTATACTTCAGTAATTATCCATAGTGGTAGTTACTGAAGTTTTTTTTTGCACTAAAATTTAATTTTATGAATGTATTAAAATCCATTACCCTCTTAACTATAGTAGGCTTACTATCAATATCTTGTAATAAAAATTCAGATCGAAAATTTGGAATATTTACGGTACAACAAGACAACACAACGATTGAAATGGACGGCGAAATAAAAAGCTCAACCCTTAAAAAGTTCAATAAACTTCTGGACGCTTATCCAAACGTTAATAGAATTAACATCAAAAATTGTGGAGGCTCCTCAGATGATGAAGTCAACTTGCAATTATCCGCTTTGGTCAATCAAAAAGGAATGTCAATTCACATCTCTGACAATGGAGAAATTGCATCTGGAGGCGTAGATTTTTTCCTAGCTGGTATAGTTCGCACAAAAGGATCAAACACGAAGATTGGCGTGCATTCGTGGGCTGGCGGATCAAACCAAGCAACGGACTTTCCAGTTGGCGATACAAATCATTTGCCTTACATCAATTATTATGTTTCCGTTGGATTCACTCAACAACAAGCGGAAGATTTCTACTATTTCACAATCAACGCGGCATCAGCAAATTCAATACATTGGATGACAGATGCAGAAATCATTCAATACAATATGCTCACACCATAAGCGATTGAGCATGTTTGATCTTAGGAGAGGTTGTCAATATGACGGACTTTTCCTGTTTGGTTTAACGTTGCGAACAATTCGGAGAGATGCATAAATTGAAATACAATTAATGGTATTTTAAACAATGAATCGCGCGAAGATAGGAGCGCAATGATGACGACTCCTTCATTGCCGTTAGAGTTGAGTAACCGAACAGTTAACCTCAGATTATCAAACTGTTAAGCTATAAAAATTTCATTCCTATACTTTTGGAGATCAACTATATTTAGTTGTACTTTTGAGAAAATTAAGATCAATCAATTAAAAAAAATCCAGACGCATTATGAAACCCTTTTTTCTGGTATTGTTTCTAAGCTTGGTTTCACTGGAAGCTCAATCGCAAGTAATTTGGTCTGAGGACTTTAGTTATACTGATGGAACAACTGTAGGCACAGGTTCTAGTTGGACGGGAGTTTGCCCAGCATGCGTTACTGGTGATTATTTTGAAGTTAAAAATTCCCAATTTGAAGGAAGTGATGTCAACGATTTCGCGACTTGGGAAACAGAATCTATCGATATCTCCAGTTGTGGAGCAATTGATTTCTCCATGGATGTTAATGAAACTGGAGACCATGAAGGCCCTGGTTGCGCTTGCGGTATAAATATCGATTATTTTGACTTATCCTATAGTATTGACGGAGGTGCATTTGTTATTATTGAGGATTGGAACGGCGATGGAGTAACGGGACACACGTTAACTGGAGATACTCAGAATGGCGCATTTACAGATGGCGATTGGGTCTCAACAACCATTTCGCAATTGGGATTATCCGGAACCTCATTGGTAATACGAGTAGAACTTCGTAACACAGCGGGTTCAGAAACCATGATCATTGACAACGTTGTTGTTTCTTGTTCCGTAGTCCTTCCAGTAACTTTTGAATCTTTTGAGGGGGAGGCTTTATTGCAAACCAATGAATTGTCCTGGTCAACATACTCAGAACAGGACAACAGTCATTTTGAAGTACAAAAGTCAATTGATGCATCCTCATTTTCAATGATAGGCATGGTCGAAGGAAAAGGAACCTCAACTACTCTTTCGAATTATAAGTATGAGGATCGGTTGGTTTCTGGCATCTCATATTACAGGTTAAAACAAGTTGACTTTGATGGAAAAAGCACTTATTCTAAAGTCATTTCCCTTTCGAGAAGTTCACTGAATCAACTCCCGTCTCCAAATCCATTCACCGACCATTTGTTCATTTCATTGTCAACAAAAGCAACCGTAAGTGTGCAAACTGTTGACGGTGCAGTCCTGCAAACTCAAACGCTCGAGAAAGGCTCGCATGATCTACAATCGCTTGTTCACGAACTTCCTGCTGGATTGCTCCTATTAACGGTGTCAAGTCAAGAAACGCATGAAATTTATCGTGTTGTAAAAATGAATTGATAATTTCAATCACGAGCTCCAATCTTCGCTCTCGTTTGATAAGTAGTTCGTATTTTCGTTCGAAAACGAGATTTATGGCACTAATTAAAGAATGTAGGGAAGAAGCTGTGATCCTTGAGCAGCTGAAGACCGAGGCCGAACCATTCTGGTGAGAAAGCCGAGGGTACTAAAACAATATTAAATACAGATTATACTATGGCTTTGATTAAAGAATGCAGAGGAAAAATTCCAACCCACGGAGACGATTGCTGGTTTGCAGAAAACGCGACAATTGTTGGTGATGTAACCATGGGCGATCAATGCTCAGTATGGTTTAGCGCTGTAATTCGCGGAGATGTGAATTCCATTCAAATGGGGAATAAAGTCAACATTCAAGATGGCGCTGTAATTCATTGTACTTTCGAAAAAACCAAAACAATTTTGGGAAATAGCGTTTCGATTGGACACAATGCTTTGGTGCATGGATGTACTGTTGAAGACAACGTTCTTATCGGAATGGGGTCTATCGTGATGGATGATTGCTATATTGAATCGGGATCAATTATCGCTGCAGGTGCTGTTCTATTGGAAGGAACTCGTGTTACTGCAGGAAGTATTTGGGCGGGAGTTCCGGCGAAGAAAGTGAAAGAAGTTTCTCCAGAGTTGTTTAAAGGAGAAGTTGAGAGAATATCAAATAATTATGTGAAGTATTCAAGTTGGTTTAAGGAGTGAGAAACGAGGGCTAAAGTATAGCGTTGTATTCGCATAAAATTTAAAAAAACCACAATCAGATAGAACAGGAAAAAAGGAAGTAGAAAAGTTATAATCTGAACAGATATACCGAACTAACCGTTCAATTTGAGGTGAAAATCATTCGGCTGATTATAAAAAAGAACAGGAATTCTTATGCAAAACCAATAGTTAGAAGTAGATATTGCCCCCAAAAAGCTCAAAACATAAGGCAATTGAGTTAACATGGAAGTTCGAAATCAATCAATAGTATTCCTTTATTCTTCATTACTTAATCAAAATTGATAGAATACTGTTTCGTTTTTCATTAAAAAAAAGTACTTTTGAATGCCTAACAATTCCTGAAAATGAAAAATTTAACCCTTGTTGCCGCCTCTGTATTAACCTTTTATGTTAGTGCCCAAAATATTGGCATCAACGATAATGGTGCTACTCCAAATGCAAATGCCATCTTAGACATTGACGATTCAGCGAATGATAAAGGGATCTTAATTCCTAGAGTTTCTAGTGGCCAACGTGCAGGTATTGCAGGGTTGGGACTAGGGGAAGAAGGTCTGACTGTTTATGATGAAACAACTGACTCGTATTGGCTCTGGGATGGAATTCAATGGGTTCAATTTATGATGGAAGGCAATGCCTGGACATTGGCAGGAAACACAGGAACAAATGCAGCAACAAACTTCTTAGGAACGACTGACCCAACAGATTTTGTTACTCGAACAAACAATGCAGAAAGAATGAGAGTGACAAGCGCTGGTTTGGTAGGAATAGGAACTCCTGCGCCAACCCAAGCTTTGGATATTGAAGGGAGCATTAGAGTTCGCGGAGGAGGCCCAACAGCAGGAGATGTATTAATGTCGCAAGATGCTCTAGGAAATGCAACTTGGTCTACTTCTGGATATGGATTGATCCCTATTGGATCAATTGTAGCTTGGCACGGAAACTTAGGAGGTGTTCCAACATTGCCCGCGGGATGGGTTGAATGCGATGGAAGCTTAATTGCAGATGCTGCAAGTCCAATGAACGGTCAGACTATGCCAGATTTAAATAATGCAACTACTTCTGAATCGGGAGATGTATCTCGTGGAAGATTCCTAAGAGGAAACACAGTTAGTGGTTTTTATCAGCAGGATTTAGCGAACAATTTAGACTGGGTCAATCACGATGACTCTGGAAATGGCGATGCCGAAGAGTATTTAGATGATGATGGTACTGTGACAACAATCAGGAATTATAGCACCAGTGGAGATCGCTTTCAAATCAATGTTGATGGGTTTGAAACACGCGTTTCAAATATGTCTGTTCGTTGGATCATGCGCATAAAATAAGCTTTGAAGAACCTACATTTATTTCTTTTATATCTTTCTTTCTTAAGTGTTCCCTTAGCATTCTGTCAAGGTGAAAAAGTAACATACGGTGAACCAATTGTAGATTCCTCTGAAGTAAAATCCATTGTTCTTCCTAAATCGTACACCCAACTACCTAAAGATCTAATTCAATTTTCCAATCTAAAAACGATACAGCTGTATGCGATGGAAAACTGGGATAAAGTCTTCTATTCGCTCAGTTGTTTGGACTCATTGGAAGAAATCATCCTGATCGATGCTCAATTGGAATATATTCCAAAAAGCATCACTTTACTGCCCTATTTACTATCCATTCACATAGAAGACAATGCCATTGAACGGATCCCAAAATGGTTCATTGAATTTCGAGAATTGGAACAATTGATTCTGAAAAACAACGGCATGATCGCTGTCGATTTGGATCTTTCTGATTTGAAAAAACTGCGCCATCTGGACCTCTCAAGAAATAAATTAACTGAGATTTCATGGAAGAAAGATCACCTGAGTTTGGAGAAGATTTATTTACAGAGCAATCGATTGGAATCCATTGACTCAAAGCTATTTTCTGGTGGAAGATTAACAGACATTAAACTACATAGCAATCGTTTGAAAGAGATTCCAGCAAATATTGGATTGAATAAAAGTTTACATCTACTCAATATTAAAAACAACCTTATTTCCGAATTACCCGAAGAGCTCAAGTCGTGTACAGAAATCTCTTTTCTGAACTGCTCCGGCAATCAATTGTCCAATGTTGATCCAATTGCAAACTTTGAACAGTTAGAGATTTTAAAACTATCAGGAAATAGATTAAACACTTTTCCAAAGTGCAAGTCATACACTACCCTTCAAGAGCTATATTTACAAGTAAATGCACTCACGGAGCTTAATGAAAGTGCTGGCAAATTTGTCAATCTGAAAATTCTGGATTTATCATTCAACCAATTGGAAGACATTTCAATTTTAGGCAATCTTGAAGCATTAGAAAGCTTAATGCTCATTGAAAATAAAATTGGCAACCTCACTTTTGAGACTTTCAAATGGAAAAATATCAAGTTTATCTCCTTGAATGGAAACGAGCTAAAAACCATTGATCAAAAAATTGAAATGGCTACCTCACTGGAGGTGGTAGAATTGAGAGACAACCAATTGAAAAAGATTGATTTTTGCTCGAAATGGACAAATTTATATAAAATTGATATTGGCGAAAACGAACTCACAAAATTTCCGAAGTCACTTCTTAAATTAGATCAAATTGGAAAAATAGACATCAGTTATAATCAAATTGGAAAAATCCCTAAAGAGGTCTTTGAACTAAAAGCAATTGAACAACTTGAATTTCAAGATTGCGGTATTAGCACATTGCCAGTCTTTAATGGAAATTCGGTTTTGAAAAAACTCTACTTCGGCAAAAATGATTTGAGCCAGTTCTCCTTGGAGCAATTCCCAGA
>JAWUWJ010000201.1:0-13535 GCA_034111925.1 Crocinitomicaceae bacterium | reverse complement strand
AGTTATATGAAATTTAATTTATGGATGGATGACGCCTTAGCTGTGAATAAGGCCGATTTAACAATTTCAGGATGGTCGCACACGGGTTCTTCAAACGAAAGTAGAATTATTGAAGTTACTGAAGATTGGAATGAAAACTTGGTTACATGGAATGCGAGCCCAACGACAAGTTCAACGATCAATGAATTGGTTTCAAGTACAATATCGACAAATCAAAATAAGACGTTGAATACTATTCCATTTTGGAATGATTGGAAATCAAATAATGCAAACAATCACGGGATTCGTTTCGAATTACAAAACTTTAGTAATAGTGCGAACAAGCGCCAATTCTACCATTCACCAGCTTCATGGACAACATCAAAAAGACCATCGATTGAGTTTAAGGTAAGTCTAATAGATGAAGATTTTCCATTGTTATGTAATCCGGACTTGATGCCATTCATGCCATTAAGAAAATCTATTGATGGTGGCTACGGAGCGGCTGTTAATGGAGATATCAAATTTTCATTCAAAGAGCTTTATCAAGTAGATACAAGTGAATACTTGACTATCAATCTATACGACGAATCGAATGATTTACTTGCGAGCTGTGATGCATCTGGAGTAACAACAGGAGGAATGACAGCTCTGAAATATGATTATGACGATAATCGATTCACGCTTAATGTTGGATCCATATCAGGTGTCAACCAAGACGAATACTACATCTTGGAAGTGATCAATTCCAAAGGAGATAAAAAGTACCTCAAATTTTTATTCAAAAATTAAGAACAGCATATGAAATTGTTTAACAAAGGCGAAAAATTTCGCAAGGTTATAAGTGTAGCAACTCTTTACGCTGTTCTAATACAGCAAATTATTCCATACGGATATGCTGCGAGTAATTCTGATTATAGAACATCTAATTCCTTTACGAACTCTAGTGTTAGTGTAGAATCTCCAGGTTCTATTGATGTTAAATCATCTCCAGAAATGGAAGAGCTTTTTGAAGCCAACCCTGGTTTAGAGCAACAAGTGAAAGTGATGATGACAACTGCAAATGGTGGAGGCCAGGCAGAGTCTTCAGGCTTTTCATTGGGTTCAACAGATGGAATGGTAGACAAGTTTACAGGAGATTTTAGTTACTCTATTCCACTAATGGATGTTGAAGGGTATCCAATCACGATTGCTTACAATTCAAATATTTCGATGAACTCAGATGCCTCATGGGTAGGATTGGGATGGGATTTGAACGTAGGTTCAGTCTCGAGAGAAATGCGAGGAATTCCAGATGAATTTAACGGAGAACAGAAAATCGTTAGAACGTTTAATCAAATTGATGGGTACACGGATTCACACAAAGCAGGACCTTTTGTTACCGCAGGAATCAACTTGCCTATTCCAGGTACTAGTAATTTAGCAATTGTTCCGTCGATACAGTTGACACTTCTAAAAGGAAAGTATTACAGTTCACAAGTTGGTAATGGTCGTACATTCGATTTCAATGTTGGAGGATCTTTAAGCTTAACAAATGACAGAGAAACTTGGAATGTAGGTCCCACGTTCGGTATAGGGTATTCGAAAGATAGCAAAAATGGTATAGGGACGAGTTCTCAATTTGGAATTTCAGGTGCTTACGGAGATAAAGAAGGAGGTGTTCAAGGTGGATTAAGTGTAAGTTTTGGTAGATCGTACAATTCACGAATTGGTATTTCTTCAAAATCTTTAAATGCAGGGTTCACAATGGGGTATGGTGAAATTGTTGAACAAAGTAATGGTAAAAATAAATATATCTCAAATGGTTCTTCAAGTATAGGAGCAGGAACCGCAATTACATATGGCACTGGCACAATGGTTCCTGGAATTCCCATGTCTACTAATTCCTCTGGAAATCAATCAAATACTCAGGGTTCTATTTCTACGGGGATTGGACCTCTTCTACAAGTTGGAGTTGGATCAATGTCGCAAGATGCTTTAATATATAATGAATCTATTTTAAATCTGAATGAACAAATTGAACAACCGGCAATTGGATACTTTCACAATGGAAAAAGAGCACAATATGCAACCAATAATGTTCTTCAACCACTAATGGACTTTAACCGAAGTCAAGGGTTTGAATATTCAGAAAACATGGAATATTTGGATTTCTCGGCTCAGACGTACGATGTATTTAGAGTTAATTCGGCCGGGATTTCGGGTACGTATAGAGGAAGAAGAACAGATTTTGGAACTTATCATGACGCCTACAATTATTCACCTACAGACATACAATCTGCTTCGATTAGTGCTGGGCTTTTAGTTGCACCAATTCCTGAAACTTCCTTCGGAGGTAGCTATGGTTTAAATGCTGGTGTTCAAGATTCAGGACCGCTTAACAATACATCTACAAAGTTGGCCTTCGTGGGTCAAGTAAAATCTGATAAATTTGACAATACCGTTTATTTTAAAAGTATTGGAGAGTCAACCCCTGAAGATCTAGACGCACTAAATTCAATGGGTGGAGAACGCGCAGCGTACTTTGAAATGGCTAAAACCAATGATGAAATTTACCTTACTGGGGCTTTGTCTTGGAAAACATTAAATGGTGGAGTGGGTGCCTCAGCAATTAATACAGCGACACTAAATGCTCAATTAAACGAACGGGTACAGGCAAGCCAATTTCTACCAATGCTCCCAGCAGATTTTGATGAAACGAATTCTGAATCTTTCTACACCTATGATGAAAATGATTTCGGGTATGGAACAAATTCAACTGAAATTTTAAGAACGGATCAACAACGAGAAGACAACCACTTGTCTGGAGTAGTATCAGTTACTGCTTCGGGTTCTAAATATGTTTATGGTATTCCTGCCTATAACTTGAATGAATCTACTGTTGCTTTTGCTGCAACAGGTTTAACAGTTGATGCAAACACAGGTATTGTTGGTGGATATACTTCTGCGGACAACTCAACTTCAAATACTCGAGGACGTTCTCATTATTATGATAAAACAACAGTGCCCGCCTACGCACATTCGTTTCTTTTAACTCAAATGCTAAGCTCCAATTATATTGACCTTACCAATGACGGGCCGTCTGTGGATGATGTTGGGTCGTATTATAAGTTCAATTATTCTCAGGCTTATGGAAATGAAACGGATTCAATTTATAAATGGAGATTTCCAGCTGCTGGAGGAACAAGTGGAAATGAGGCCTTTTTTAACAAGGGAACTCTAGGGTCTGAGTTAGATGATAAGGCAAATTACTCTTACGGAGAAAAGGAAATTTGGTATGTCCATACTGTTGAAAGCAAGAATTTCATTGCTGAATTTTATGTTGAAGATCGTTTGGATGCTTATGGAGTAATAGACGAAAATGGAGTTTTGGATAACAATACCCCATTAAAGGCTTTAACGAAAATAGTTCTTTACAATAGATCAGAAAGAGTTGATGGAGGGTACAATTTACCAATACAAATAATTGAATTTGAATACGATTATTCACTCTGTAAAAACAGCCCCAACAATAAGTACACTTATTCTCCAAATATTGACTACGGTAAATCAGGAAAGTTAACGCTCAAGACAATCAGAGTTCGTTCAGGTGAGTCTCACGAGTCCGCATTGGCAACCTACGAATTTACGTACGACGATTTCAATCCTGATTTCAATTATGCATCTGTTGACGGATGGGGAAATTACAAATGGAATGATGCGAACAAACCCAATGATATTTTCCCGTATGTAAAACAAGATCTAGATTCTGCGAACCTAAATGTTCAAGCTTGGAAGCTAACGTCCATAAAAACTCCTATTGGAGGACAAATGGATGTTGAATACGAGGCCGACAGATTCGGTTACGTGCAAGATAAAGAAGCGATGCGTCACTTTGAAATTCATGGAATGACGAATCTCATCGATTTTATGAATATACTCGAAGATGATAGTTATGACGGATCGCAGAACACAGGCTTTGCTTACAATAAGTACTTCAGTAAACCAGATTTACAGAGTGCCGGGGGATCATTTTTTGAAAGTGTCTTCAATAATAATAAGGCGGACCTGAAATATGAAAAACAATTTGGTTTAATGGAACGTGAACGCGTTCCTAATAATGTTATCATTTTCAAATTGGAGCAAGAGTATGATGATACATTAACTTGGGATGAGGCAGCGCAACAAGTCAAGGACGAATATTTTGGCGATTTGGTTAATGCAACCGGTGACGATAGACGATTGTACCTTAAGACACTTTCGGAAATTGATCAAGACGGTTTGGTGGAGGACTATGTTCCTTTTTTCGCTACTATTTCACAGGATTATTTGGGGCAAGAGAGGGTTTTTAGTGGTAGTCCAACAACATTTTTAGATCAGTTTGAAGCAATGGGGGTAATGCCAAATTATGGGTCGAACAACTACAAGTACGGTTATGTGGTTTTGGAACCAGGTCAGGTTGCAAAGCATTCTAGGAAGGAGTTGGGTGAATATGATCCTGACGATAGATTCGCAAAACATCCCCTTCAAAAAGCTGTAATAGAGTATGCAAGGGGTCATTTACCGGATATCATTTATGGTGCCTGTGACGGTTGTAATGACGCGATGTTACTGGTTGTCGATAAAGAAATGACGGGTAAAAAAGATGCGAATAAAGTAATGATGGAATTGGAGTTTGCAGAGAACATGATTTCAGGACTCTCTACTGTGCGGCTTTATGAACCAGACAATATTAAATTCGGAGGAAACGCAAGAGTAAGCCAAATTACTTATTCTGATAATTGGGATGCAATATCAGGAGAATATGCAAGTACGTATTCTTGGAACTACGATTACTCGAGTAGCATTGAAGAGTCTGGTGTTGCCGCGCATGAGTCTGGAGCTATGTTAGACGAAAATCCTTTATATAAATGGCTTTCGTATGAAAATATTGTTGAAAAATTTCCAAATGAATCCAAGTTTACACCAACTCCCATAGCCAATTTGCTTTATCCAAACTCACAAGTTGGATATGAGCGTGTTCAAGTGCGATTTAATAATGGTTACGATAAAGGATATTCAGAATCTCAGTTTCATACAGCTAAAACGCACCCAGTTATATGGGATGAAACAGACATCAATACAGATCAAAGAATAGAAAAGAAAAACTTCTTAATTGGTATGTCAATTAACCTTTATGGCCTATCACAAGGTTACACTTTGATTACAAATGATTTTCACGGAAGGCCTTTTTCTCACTCTGTTTATGATCAATTTGGAGATGTAAATACACCTGCAAATTTACAGTCAAAAACTGTTTATGATTACTTCGACTCAGATGAACAAGTAAAGATGATCGATCGGGACGGAAACATTACAGAGGAGACAATCGCTATGGAATATGATATGCATTCTGATGCGCACTTTGTTCGCGATAGATCTGAAAGTGCAATGGCCGGGTTAACACTCAAATTGAAATGGCCAGGTCCAGTTCCAATCCCTTTAGTGCTTCCAACGGTTAGTGTAGGGAGTCGAGCGCAAGGGTTTTACTCGAATGTATTTGTAAAGCACATTAACAAAAGTGCTGTAGTTAGAAATGTACAAACGGATTATTTAGGCTCGGTTAACAATGCCTCTAATTTGGCTTACGATTATGAAACGGGCAATGTTCTTATTTCGAGTCTTCAAGATGAGTATAATGATTCATTGTATTCGATTAGTTATCCTGCACATTGGTACTACGATCAATTTAGAAGCAGAACAGAAGTTGAAGGATTAGTTGTGTCAGGAAGTGTAACAGGTCAAAGTTTAACGACTAATGCTCAATTATCGGAACAGTTTGTCGCGGGAGATTATTTATTGATAACAAATGGCGGTGCACCTGTCGAAGCATGGATCTTGAGTATATCGGGCACAACAGCTACATTGATCGAGGAATCGGGCGCAATTTTCGATGATATTACTGGAAATGTAACAGTCACTTTGGTTAATTCAGGAAGAGAAAACAGATTAATGGAATCGATGCAGAGTATTGTAACGAAAAAAAGACCAGACCTATCTGTAGGCGCTTTTGATTTCCCTATGGATGAAATTATTTCATCAAGTGCCATTACTTACAGAGACCGTAATAATTTAAAATGCAGAATCGGTAGTGATGGACTCCAACCTTTGGAAGCATTTATTGGACAAATAACCAATCCATATCTTATTGGTGCTAAAGGTTATTTGGTTCCAGACGGAAGTTTCTCATGGCAATCTCCTAGAATAAATGCAACGCACGATCATGGTACACGTTTCGACGGAACCTATGACAACTTGGTGCCATTTTATCAAATATCTAGTAATGAATGGTATCGAATTAATGAGACAAATCATCCTGAAAATATTCCTGCTGATGATTATCAAAAATGGAGAAAACTAGGAGAAACAACTCTGTTTGATCAGTATGGAAAAGCATTGGAAAGCAAAGATCAAATTGATATTCAGTCGGCTGTTTTGTACGGTTATAATCACGAATTAGAGATTGTTCCAGTTGCTCAAGCGGTTAATGCTAAAAAGCAGCAAATTGCCTATGATGGATTTGAAGATTACGACTATTATGAAGGAACCAATCTTTATCTTGAATCAACGCATTTTAATTTTGCAGATGCCATTCAATCTGGAATTGCCTTGACTACAAGTCATCGCCATAGTGGATTATCTTCTTTACAAGTCGATGTTAACAGAACAGCACAAATAACTAAGGATGTAGGTAAGGATTGGCTAAATCCAACGGATGGAATGTCAAGTACTAATTTTACAGCAGACAGTTGCCTTTGTATTCCATCTTTTGCTCCCACACCAGGGAAGTATATAATAGGTGCATGGGTTAAAGTTGGAGCGTCCAATCCAACGGCGATCAATTACACGGATGCACTAGTTAATGTAAGCGTTGGAGGAGGTATGGCCACGAGTTATTCTTTTCCTCCCTCAGGACCAATTCTAGATGGTTGGCAAAGAGTTGAAGGTACGTTTATTATTCCATCGGGTGGAAGTACAATTATTGTTGAATTGGAAAATATCTCTTCTTCGTTGGAAGTTTATTTTGACGATGTACGAATTCATCCCTACTTAGCAGGAATGACGACCACCGTCTATGATCCGAAGACATTATTGCCACTAGCAACACATGATGGTTACAATTTTACAACCTTCTATAATTACGATGAAAATCTGAATCAAGTAAGGGTAAGAGTTGAAACAATAGATGGTATTAAGACAATTTCTGAAACAGAATTCGGAGGTCAAAAGTCATTCGAATAGTCATTGAAACTCAAAAATCTAAAGACAATACAGATGAATAAATTTAGAATAATATTAGTTCTTTTTGGGTTGCTCAATGTAACTATTGCAAATGCTGCTATTGAGACAATATCAGAGAGAATTGAAGGCTCTGCCATTACTTCGGGCGTATACACGACCTATGATAGTAAGTATTTTGATATGCTTGGCGATCCATCTTGGAACACTCACTATACGAATCACAAAATTTACAATACTGTGCAGCTTGGTATTAATCCAGAAGTTTTGCAAACAACTTCCTATCTATCGGGTGAAGTTCGAATTAAAGTAGAGTACCAAACATGGAACTATAGTACAAGTCAGTTCGATTGGGCAACTGAATTGATTGACACTCTGTCTGTGACCTATGACGCATCTTCTGGAACCACTCAGATTGATGATCTGTCTACAATGATTTTTGAAGATGGATTGCAAGTGAAAGTTACGGTTCTCGGTGTAACAAGTTTAGATGTTGATGATTTGTTTTTAGAGACAACAATCACCACAGAACGTTATTATGCTTTTGATGGTGCGGCTCCTTCCAATCTTTCTCATCAAGATGTTTTAGGTTCCTCTTACGTCGAATTTAGTTGGACTCCTTCAGTTGGTGCGGAGTTCTACGAATTAGAATGGGTTCATATCAATGATTACAAAACTGATACAAATACATTTTTTGCGACTTCATCATTGCCTTATAATTATTACTTAAATTCAACTCGCATTTCAATAAAGGAACATTCGTATCGTATTCCTAAAATTTTCGATCACGGATATTTGATTTATAGAGTTAGAGGAGTAGGAATGCAAGGTACCGATTTTGATTCTAAATTATTAGGTTCTTGGACCAATGTAGAGTCTGGACTTATAAGTGCTCATACAGAGTTAAATGTTTATGCCATTACGACTCCTTATGATGAAAACATGAATTGGTCACATCAAGTAGGGTATACAGAAAATGGAAAACGCATGGAAGCCCTGTCATTTGCTGATGGGCTCGGGAGGGGCAGACAAACTGTAGCTCATAACCCCGAAACTGAACAGGTGATTGTTTCCAATGTCTATTATGACGATTTAGGACGCCCTGTGATTAGCGATTTACCTACTCCTGTAGATTCAGAAGATTTAAAACATTATCCAGATTTCAATCGTGCGGATATTGCTGGAAATCCAAGTTTTCAATTTCAATACTTTGATACTATAATTGATACATGTAGTGTCGCTTCTACTATGCCTTTTGCAGATACATATGGAGCAGGAAAGTATTATTCGCCTAACAATCCTGATTTAGAAGGAGAAAACACCTTCATTCCCGATGCTCAAAAGTATCCTTATTCTAGAGTAGCCTATAAAAGTGATTTTACTGGAAGAGTTACTCATGCTAGTGCAGCGGGAGAAGATTTAAAACAAGGATCAGGTCATGAAACCAAATATGTTTATCCTTCACCAAACCAAAATGAATTGAACCGTCTTTTTGGATCTGAAGTAGGAAACTATAAGCACTACACAAAAATGATTACGATTGATCCCAACGGTCAAATTTATGTGCAATACTCAGATTTGGCGGGTAGGGTTGTTGCTAGTTTCCTTGCCGGAGGTGGGCCATCGAATGTTGAAAAGCTAGCTGCAAATGGTCAAGACTCATCAGTATTTGAGATCTTTGATTTTCAAGTGGCAGATATAGGTAATCCTGTGCCAACAACTTCTTTTCACGAAGTGCATTATATTTATGATGATAACGAGACGTATACTTTTACTTATGCCTTTACTCCTCAAGAGTATGAAAATGCGTGCTTGGAGAATACTATTTGCTTTGATTGTATGTATGATGTTTCTCTTTCAATTGTAGATGATTGTGGAATTGATTATTGGGACACAACGTTTCAAGTAAATGGAACTACGTTCAACAATGCTTGTCTTGGAATCGGAGAGCTTTCTTATCAAAAAGAAGTGGTTCTTCCTCAAGGTGAGTACAATATATCCAAATCATTATCTGTTAGTCAATCAGCCATAGACGAATATTGGTGTGCTTATTTGGAAAATGATACATGTTCAACTGCACTTTCGGATTTCTTTAACTCTTCATATGCAAATGAATCATTTGATGAGTGTGATCCTACGAATGCATATATAGGAAATGACACTTTGACACCATGCGATACTTACAAAAGCATGATGCTTCAAGATCTAATTCCAGGTGGGCAGTACGCAGAATATGCGGACAGCTCAGGTTTTTATACTTCAAGCGATCCAACTTCAATATTTTATGATGATGCTTGGGAGAATGTTACGTATTTCGACGAAAACGGGGATACAATATTCGTTCAAAATGGTCTCGGAACTTTAGTAGAGCCGAATGAACTTACAGAAACGGAATTCATACAGTATTTTGATCCAATTTGGGCAGAAGCATTATTAGATCAGCATCCAGAAGCTTGTTATTTAGATTTTTGCGAAGACAATCTAACGGGATTGGGCTACACCCAAGAAATGCTCGACATATATAGTTTTGATACGGCCTGTGCCAATGGTTATTTTGTTCCTGTCGATTCAGTAACGGTACAAACGCTTATGAACCCTTGTAATACATCCAATAATGATCCGTTTTTCACCAGCTCTGGTGGGGCGGCTGATTATGAGTCGGTAATTCGAGACTCCATGGATACATATATCTACTATGACGGAACATCATATACTATGTGGGAGGCAGCTATTCTTGCTGTTGTTTGCCCAGGTGCTGTAACCGCAACTGCAGCTGATTCATGTTTATTTGATTATGAAATTGGACGAGGAGATACGTGCTTGTTCGACCTTATATGGGTCCAATTTAGAGAGTTCTATTTACAAGAAAAGGGCAATTACTATTATTTATCAATGCAGGATTATGCTGTAGATAATAATTGCGAGAATGACTGTATTGGATCATCTCAATTGGGTTGTGAAAATTATGCGGATAAGGTTTCTCGATTTGGGAATTTGGATGTGATTTTCGGAATGGATATTATGGCGAATTTGGATTCAGTTCAAACTGCTATTGATACCCTTTTTGCAAATAATTGCCAGGCCAATTGTGAAAGTTACGCCGATGATTGGATGGTGGAATTGAACTCCTGTGACTTCAGTAGTTTAGATTCAACAGATATGGCCAATATGTATCAAGACATGGTCGATTTGTGCATGTATGGTTGTGATAATGAACACCCACTTGGTGCAACAACAACTCCTGGAACTGAGACTACTGCAAATGGGCATTCTTCGATAGATGATATTCTTGAAGAATACCTCGGTTCTGGCTATGAAAATGAATTATGTACAGAATTACTTGTTAGCGGCCCTGGTCCATATATCGATTCTGCAGACCTATTCGGAATTGGGACACAACCTTTAGATACCTGCGCGTGCGAAGCTATCTATCAAGCCGAATACGATTTGGCAAATAACAACCCGTTAAATTTTGGAGCATTAGAAGAAATGTTAGCCTTTAACACGGGAGTTTCAATGGCGGATGCACACTATTTAGTCTGTGAATGTGAAGCCGTATTGCAAAGCCCATGGACTCCAGGGTATGTATGGTATAGCTCTACAATAGATGTGAATGCTACTTTAGCATTATCTGGACAATTGATTCCTGGTAATCTCTCTTGCGAAACAAACGATTGTGACGTAAGTTGCGCAGTAATCACAGCAGATGTTGCTGCTCTGGCCACACGGTTTTCAGGTGTCACGGATTTCGAAAATACTCCAAATTACGAGGATATTTTGACCAACTACCTGAACAATGAATACAACTATCATCTAAACTACACAGACTATCAAGACTTTATTGACGTTTGTAACGGCGAAACAGTTTGTTCATTGAGTTCTGAAGCATTTGAACTTCAAGAGGTTTTAACGTTATTAGCGATCAGAGGGCAATTGACCAATACAAGTGCGAACGAAGTTGAATTGCTGGATGAAAATATAGTGTACTCAAATTCTGATATGCAAACTCTTTTTGATGATGATGATTACTGGTCTTCACAAGCGGATAGTACACTTACCATGACACTAGATAGTGGAGCATGTGATATTACTTTAACAGCTTGGGATGGATTTGATTTTGACGCCATTGTATCATTCAATGGAATTTATCCAACAACTTCGGGCTGTGGATCAAACACCGATTTCACTATTGATATTACTTATATTGATTGTGGACTATTGAGTACTGGAACTTTAATCGGCTCGTCAAGTTGCTTTGATATAAATGATTGTACTTGCGATATGACTCAAGTGTTATGCGATGAATGGTTCTCTCTCCCAGAGGCACCTTGTTATGAGCCTTATTTAACCCAAATGTATATCAATGCAATTGATGCGTGGGAAATGTCAATTGATAGCACGTATTCTGATTTTACTGATGATTACAACGAACAATGTGCTGCAGCATTTGCTACGGAATCGTTGGAGTATGCAGGGAAATCCAACACGTACCAATATACCTTGTTCTACTACGACCAAGCTGGTAATTTAATTAAGACTGTTGCGCCACAGGGAGTTGATGGTTCGTTTACAAGTACAGATGCTTCAATTGATGCCGCGCGCGAGAGCGTTACAAATTCAACTACGTACGGTGCTACAGTTATTCCATCTTATGATTTTGAAACAACGTATGAATACAATTCATACAATCAATTGGTTGAAACAACGAATCCAGATCAAGATGGAGATTCACGTTTCTTTTACGACAGATACGGAAGGATTGCTGCTTCACAGAATCCAGTTCAAGCAACGGAGAATAAGTACAGTTACTCCAAATATGATGCACAAGGCAGACCTGTAGAAGTAGGTCAAACAGTTAAGTTAATTGACCCAACTGAATCTGATCTTAAAACAGATGACAAAGGTGTTCTTTTCAAAACTTGGGCAGATGCTGGAACAAAATCAGAAGTAACAATTACAACATACGATGATGCACTTTCCACATCGGTTGCAGCCTTGTTTAAATCTGGAACACAACAAAACCTTAGATTAAGAGTAGCAACAGTATCCTATTTCCCCTTAGTGGGTGGAGCGACAAACTACGAAACAGATTATGAATCGGCAACGCATTATTCTTATGACATCCATGGAAATGTAATTGAACAAATCCAAGACGTTCCAATGATGGCGCCTGTCAATTTAGATATTACGTCAACGCAATACGAATTCGAACTGATCAGTGGAAACGTTAAAAAAGTAAGCTATCAAAAAGGCGAAATCGACTTTATGGAGCATAGTTATGAGTACGACAAATTAAACCGATTAACAGATGTCTATACAACAAACGATAGTGTGCATCAAACATTAGAAGCGAATTATAGATACTATGATTATGGTCCATTGGCACGAACTGAAATAGGAAAATACAAGGTTCAAGGTTGTGACTTTGCTTATACGATTAACGGTTGGTTGAAGGGAATGAATTCCTCGACTTTAGATGAAGATCGAGACATGGGTCACGATGGAACAAGTGGATATTTTACAGCAAATGATCAAGTTCATGCACTTTTTGCCAAAGATGTTGCCGCATACACGATGGGATACTTTAATGGTGATTATTCCGCGATTGGAACAAGCACAATGGAGCTTGAATACGATGGAAGTAACTTTGACGCTGGTTCAGAAGATTTATTCAATGGAAACATTCGACATACCGTAACCAGTATTGACACGATGCCAACGATGGGGAACGTGTATTCTTACGATCAGCTCCAACGTCTGAAAGAAATGACAGCGTTCATGAATACCAACACGGCCAACAATTGGACGGGTATTAATTCAACAACTGATTATTTCAACTCATATTCTTACGATAGAAACGGGAATATGCAAAACCTACAACGAAATGCCACAAGTGGTATAGGTCTCTATATGGATGATTTCCTTTACTCGTATCAAACTGTAGGAGGTGAAAATAGCAATCGATTGGATTATGTAAAGGAATATGGCACAAATGATGGCGTTGCAGGCGATATTACTGGAGGTATGAACGCTAACAATTACGTTTATGATGAAATTGGTGCTCTGATAACAGATGTTTCTGAGGGGATTGAAACAATCACCTGGAGGCGAGGAGATAAAAAAATTCATAAAATTGAGCGCGATGATGCAAATTCATCTGAAGTTGAATTTGTATACAACCCCTTTGGTGTTCGGGTTTTGAAGATTGAAAAACCAAGGTCAGGTGGTGTTGTAGACGATAGCACTCAATGGAACTTTACGTACTATACCTATGATGCGAATGGACAGAACATGGCGAT
>JAWUWJ010000200.1:0-11260 GCA_034111925.1 Crocinitomicaceae bacterium | reverse complement strand
AAACGTTATACGCAATAGAAGGTTACCCTCGAATGGTGTTGTTCGAGAATGCCCAGAATTCGAGAACGGGTAACAAGGTTAAAGAGCATGAACAGATCTTAAAATTAGTGTAAAATAATCCCCTTTTTCTTGCCATACATTTAACATGTATTCTCAAATTAATCAGGCTGTATTATTGATTTCTTCATGAGCTCGGATAGACCAACGCTTCTTTCGTAAGATCAACTCACGTGATCTGTGACAGCAGATATCTAAATAACCTAGCGAAGTAAATTCACATGGCCCTGATATGTCTTTTTCGCATTTGAATTGAAAGCTTGATCGCTTGCTTTTAAAATCATCGTCCACGAATAGCTTCCTTGTTGTGCGGGTCCTCCATTATAAGTCCCGTCCCATCCATTGAACAGATCTTTTGAATGAAATACAGTTTCTCCCCATCGGTTGTAAACTAATAAGGAATAATCCTCAGGACTGAATCCTGACCCGAACACGGGTTTGAATACATTGTTGAATTCATCACCATTTGGTGTGAATGAATTTGGGACATTGAATATAAGTTCATCCCGAATCTCAATTATTTGGCTTGTGGAATCGAAACAACCATTCTCGTTGTATGCAAATAAGACAACCAAGTATTCACCAGGTGGATTTGAACCGTATGAATGATTTACATTTTCACCATTCGCAAATGTTCCATCCCCAAAATCCCATTCGCAATAGCTTGTTCCAGAAGATTGACTTTCAAAGGTTACAAGGTTGTCAACCGTACTTACATTGTTCGAACTCGTACTGAAATTTGCAATTGGATTGGCATTTATACAAATGTAATTGCTTAAGAATACTGAATCAGTACAGCCCAAATTATTTGTTACATATAATTGAGCATCAATACATCCCGGTTCATCTAAATATAAAACATTCTGTCCTGATTGATTTAAAACCATTCCATTGCTGAGAATCCAAGTACACATTTCTGTGGAGTTCACATTAGAGGAAAATGTTACTTGTTCCCCAAGGCATATCTCCATCTCTGGATCCGGATTAAGTAACGGTAATGAGTTTCCAAAAATCTCTTCCGTAGCAATAGCCACACACCCATTCGTATCAATTGTTGTAATTGTATAAACCCCTTCACTTAAACCCGAAAGAAGAAGCTCCGAATTAGCAGGGGTCGTATTCCAAACGCTGTTATAACCAGGACTTCCGCCTTGTATTTCACCAATAATTTCGCCGTCATTTTGTCCTGAGCAGCTTATCGCAAATCCTGAGTAATCAGAAAGTACATCGATATTCGATGTTAGTAAAGTAGGTTCAATCAAAGTGAAAGTAGATGTCATCTTACAACCGTTATCATCTTTTATAATTACAGTATATGTACCTACAGAAAGTCCTGTTTGATCTTCGTCTGTCGAAATCAATCCGTTTCCATTAATGGTGTTCCAGTCGTACGAGTATCCTGGCACTCCTCCCGTTATCATTAGACCTATACTTCCGTCTGACAATCCATTACATGAAATATTATCAGTACTTGGGAAGGTAGATAAAACACTTGATACATTTAATAAAGTTGGTTCAACAAGCGTTACTGAGTCGGTAACAATACAACCTGTACTATCTGTAACCGTAATTAAATATGTTCCCGTCGACAATCCATTTTGATCTTCGGAAGCTGGAGATAGCCCACTACCATCAGTGGTGTTCCACAAATAGGAATAATCGGGTATACCGCCGGTAATATCGAAATCTATCGTTGCATCAGATAGACCGTTACAGGAAATATTAACTCCACCTGAGTATGACGAAACTGCAATCGTACTAATTAATTCAGTTGGTTCAATCAAAGTCACCGATTGTGAAATCGAGCAGCCATTAGAATCTGTAATAGCAACATCATACGTACCACCTGATAATCCAGTTTGATTATCATTTGAAGTAATGAGTCCAGATCCATCTATTGAACTCCATGAGTATGAATTTGTGCTCCCCATTGTATTCGTTAATGTTATTGATCCATCGTTTAATCCAAAACACGAAATATGACTAGCATTTGTCTCTATGAGATTTTGTGCTATGTATTCAACGGCCGCCTTCGCATTTAATCTTCCAGCACCCAAACCACCAATATAATTTGGGTTAAGAGAATCGATATCATCCGCTGTAATCTTTAATATTTCCTCTACCTCCTCAGAAGTCAAACAAGGATCTAATGATAACATGAGACCGATTGTTCCGGTAACATAAGGTGCAGCAAACGAGGTACCATTTCCTGTAAGGTACCATCCTGTTGCTACGGTAAGAGCTACATCGTATCCAGGAGCACAAATATCAACAGAGCTATTGTGCTGATGTGTTGCTGTAGGATCTCCGATGAATCTTTCGTGATTGTCATTTGGTCCGACACTGGTTACCGCGATTACATTATTGCAAGCGGCAGGATAAACCAAATTACTCGGTCCTCCACATGTTCCGCCATTTCCAGCTGCAGCAACTAATATAGTCCCATTGTTGTGAGCTTCATCTATTACCATTTGCACATAGCCATTGTATGAGCACCCTGAAGTCCAGCTAATATTAATTGCTCTTACACCGCTATTAGAAAGTTGGATAATCGAATTATACGACATGCCTGCAAGATCTAACTTACAGTCATGGCCAATTGAACTTTTCCCCACTCCATTACTCGTGGCTCCTGCCACAGTTGTTGCAACAGCAGTACCATGATAATAATAATAATTGGATGTTGGCCATGTGTTAATACCTACGTATTCATTTTGTAACTCTGGATGTGAGATGAAGAAATTGCCATCCGATACACCGAGAATAATATTTGTGTCGCCCGTAGTATAATCCCAAGCACCCTGAGCCTCAATATTATCTAATGCATAATCAATAGAGAAAGCAATATTGTAATCATTTGGTGTAACTAATAATTCGTACCTGGGAGCTTCTTCTGCTCTAGAAAAAATAGTTGAGGATTGGTTCATTTTCGCCATCAATTCATAGACGTTGCAATTACACTCAACCTCGTACACTTTTTGGAGCTCGTCATTTCTAGAATCTGGTAGAGCTTGTTCAACTCCGATAATGTCGAATGCTTCAATGAGTTCTTGAAACTCTGCATTTGACGACTTGAGTCGGCTCTTTTCCAGCACCGGTAAATCGGAGACGTTGTTAATAGTAACCCATGCTTTTTCAGAATCACCCTGTCCAAATGTGGAATGACTCTGTATGGTTATTAATATGATTATAATATAGATACGTTCCATAATTTATTAGTTGAGGTTATTTTATATTCAGCACAATTAGCCTCGTTTATGATGTAAACCTATGAATGAAATTTTACTGGTATAAATAGAAGTTTCCTAACGTCATATTTCTGTTTCCGATAGGGGAAATGGGACTCACAGGTAGTTTCCCGACGAGTCGATTTAACATTTAAGAGTAGTGGAGTATCACACAGGCAAATAATATGTGATTTGTGTTTTGAAGATTTTGTCGAAAATGCAGACACATAACATATAAGCATCAATGAAGGTCAAGCCTTCTTGATTTCATTGTGCTTACTGTTGCACGTTCCTTCGGGAGCAAGTAATTTTAACCATATGGGTATTGAATAGAGAGTCTTCTACTAAATGATGTTTTTTCGATTCACAAAAACATATTTATCATCTTTCAAAGGCGGGTACAAAGACCATTTATATCTTAGTGTATCTGTCCACTGACAAACATTCGACGGATTTGTTAAAGTCAAGGAAGTACGCTGGCCGTCCGAATACTTCACAGAGAGCAAACTACTATATTTCAAACATTTAAAAGTCATTATTAGGCTTGATCGCACAAGGAGGTCCGCGCATGGGGTGGATAATTTCAATAATGGTTAAAGTGTGTTTTTTGCACTTTGGCATTGATTGGGGATAATATTGAGCTTTTCAAGAGCGATATCCTCCCACTTGTGGTCTTGCTTCAACCACCTTTCCATACCAAAATACTCCTTGGCTTTATTGAGGTCTATTGCTTTGTTTTTACTCGCTAAAATTCCATAATGGCGCATTCGAGTAAAACCAGATGGTAAAATGTGCATCGAAAACCGACGAATAAATTCAACGGCACTCAGACTCATTGTCTTTTTAACACCCCCAACTCTATAATCTTTGTATCCAAAAGTGATTTGGTCATCGTCAATGCTCCGTAAACGATGGTTGGAGATCGCTATTTTATGGGTATATCTTCCCAGATATTCGATTACTTGTTTTGGACCAAAAAACGGACGTTTGGCATACACCACCCATTCTTTAGATATCACTGCCTTTGCGATAGGTTGTGGAATCGTGATTTGTTTTCTTAAACAAGCCATGAACTTTGCTCTGAATACTTTGCTCAGTGCCTTTTTGGGATATAGATACTTTTGGTTACGGATTGAGTGTTTGGATGATCTTTTTGGTAGTACCCATTCTGCTTTGTCATTTATTCCACCCCCAGCAACAATACAATGAAGATGCGGATGAAGTGTCAATGTTTGTCCCCAAGTATGTAAAACGGCCGTCATTCCAGTTTTTGCTCCAAGGTGTTTGGGATCAGCAGAAAATGTTTGTATTGTCTGCCAAGAATCCTGAAAAAGAGCAGTGTACACTTCTTTGGGGTTCGATCGTGCCAAGGTGTTAAACTCTGAGGGTAAAGTAAAGACAATATGATAGTAGGCAACCTCTAGAAGCTCTGCTTCTCGTTGCTTAATCCATCTTTGCTTGGCTATTGTTTGACACTTCGGACAGTGGCGGTTACGACAGCTGTTGTAGCTCATTGTAATGTGCTCACAAGAAGTACACGTCTTTTTATGCCCACCTAATTTCTTTGTGCGACATATTTTTAGGGCATGAAACGTTTTTAGAACCTGTACACCGACTTTGTACTGCTTTAAAAATGCTTTCTCATAGCGATGGAGTATTTCTGCTATCTCGAACTTTGGTCTCAGTTACGGCTTCTTATAAAGCGTATCCAAAGGACTATGTGCCCTTATTCGATCAATCTTAGCGACGTGTAAATAACGCATGGTCGTTTCAATATGCGAATGCCCCAAAAGCTCCTTGATGGTCACAATGTCTAATCCATCTTCGAGTAAATGCGTGGCATAGCTGTGGCGAAGGGTATGCACCGATGCTTCTTTGTTTATCTTGGACACTTTCATTGCCCGGCGAAAAGACTGCTGTATCGATCCCGTTCCTAGCGGTTTTGCTTTTGTTTTCCCATTGAACAAATACACCGAAGGCTTGCTACTCAAGACATATTCTCGTAAGCCGATCAAGATGTAATCACTCAAAATCACGTACCGACTTTTATTCCCTTTTGAATTACGAATTTGCAGTTGCATGCGATCCGAATCGATGTCTGTGATCTTTAAATTACACAGTTCACTAATCCGAAGCCCTGCCGAGTAAATCAGAGCCAA
Source organism: Crocinitomicaceae bacterium (assembly GCA_034111925.1). Taxonomy (GTDB): domain Bacteria; phylum Bacteroidota; class Bacteroidia; order Flavobacteriales_D; family Crocinitomicaceae; genus UBA4466. The sequence goes on along the minus strand of JAWUWJ010000200.1, from coordinate 5,817 downwards.
GATGACACGGTGCTTTAAGCTTTTGGGAGCCATGAACAATCGCTTGAGCTCCTCTTTTGAAAACACAATAATTATTTTTTTTGTGTCACGAATTACTGGAAGTTCTATTCGCTTGTCATCCATCTTATAGAGACGGTAGAAAAAACGAAGGCCGTAAACGGTGTGTTTAAAATAGGTGGAACTCGCCTGTTTTTCTTCTGCTAAAGCATGTAGAAACTCATTGACTTCTTCTGGCCGCAGCTCCAACAATGACTTTTTCCAATACAAACTTAACTTGGCCACTGAACGACCGTAACAAAACAGGGTACTCGAAAAGTAGCCTCCAACCACCATTTGTTGCTCGAACTTTTTGAAATGCTCAATGAAGCCTGGAACTTCTCGCTTGGCTTGATCAATTACTGTTTTGGCAGAATCCGAACCTAGACGTTTTTGTTTCGTTTTACTCATAAGAATTTTATGAGCGTATACGGAAGTGATTTTCGAGTATCTTTAGCTACCGAAGGTTGAGTTCAACAGCGCCTAAAAACCATACGGGGCTTATGCTTCGAGAGATCACTTATGTGTTAATAATACTATTCTTACCTTCGGAAGTACAACCTTGGTGGCGATCCGCGCGCTTCGTAGCCTCGGTCGTTATAGGCAATAGAAGAATCGTGTGTCAAGAAATTTATGTCTCATCAAAAAAAAATCTTCCGAGAGATGTCTAGAAGAGATAGGATGCTAACACCCCCCTCTATTACTGAATCACGATCTTAAACGATTCCTGATAATTGTCCCATCGAAGAACGACAAAGTAAGCTCCTGATTCTAACGTCTGTGTTTCAAAACGAATAGCTTCAGAAGTTTCGATTCTTGAACAGTTTACCTCTTGCGCCAAGGTGTTATAGATTAGAACTTCCTGCGGCCGCGAATTTTGTTTAAACTGAATTTCTAAAATCTGACTTTCCAAATCGTATACATATTTGATTTGCGACTCTAATTCTTCTGTTCCCAAATCGAAATAACATTCTTCGCCAGGTTGTGTATAATAAGACGTTCCATTTTCGCTGTAGCAAAGTAAATCCATTTGCAAAACCCAATAATCATTTTGATGAAAAAGATCGGATTCATGTACCATCTGCGTATCAAGGTTTTCATATCCAATACCTTCCATAAGAACGTTCGTATAGATTCCATCCGTAACTACAAACCTCTTGTTATATTCTCCGTTTACAAGAAAACTGTCAATTGCTACAACTTGACCGATATGGAGATAATTCTGCATAATAAAAACGCTGTCTCCCATTTGCAAATCAAAATCGTATAGGATGTGTTCTACAGAATCACCAATTGGAATTTCGAAGATCTTTTTTCCATCTTGTCTCACAAGTGAATTTTCAATTTCATAGTGAAAGCTGGTATCCGGGCAATTTCCTGTACCATTCCAAGGATATCGCGTTCTGTACCCTTTACGTATCAAAAGCTTGTAGGTTTGCCCATTTATTAGGCTATCTCCATCAACGAAATACATGTAATCATCATTTTCTTGACATCCCCAATTTTCTACCGCTCCAATAAATCTCCATCTTGAGTCATTATCGAAATACGTTTGTGCTTTTGAATTAAGAGCAAAAAAACATAGGATCGTTAGTAGGGCTATTTTCATATTAATGAGGTCTTGTTTAATAATTGCGAAGCATATATCAATGTAATGAATGTCTTTCTAAAAGATGCAATCCACCTTATATAAAGGTAGTTATTCCATTTTGAGCACGAAAATAATCAATAAGAAAAACTGGGCTTGAAACAATAATATGAGCTGAATTTCACCAGAAATAGATAGCTCTTTATCTAGCGCATTTCTCATACAGTATCCGCTTGATTATAATTGAATTAGAAATAAATGAAATGCTTCACTTCGTGATATGAAAAGACTGTAAACGAGCGTTCGCTGAAGAATCAATAAAAGTATGAAGAAGATAAAATGTTCCTGCTCTTTAACAGAGGCATCTCTAACACGCGTTATAACCAATGAAGCTTACTCTCGAAAAGAGTTAAATAAAACGCAACAAAAAAGGGAATCGTGACTCTCTCACAATTCCCTAAATATTTAATCAATTTAAATCCTATTCTTTTGCAAATTTCACTCTGGAAACGCCAGTAGTCGTTTTAACATTTGCCACGTATATTCCTGATGATAAATTTTCAATTGAAAACGTCTCTGATGTCGATGTTTGCATCAATGAACCATTTAGATCGAAAATCATTATCGATTCAATTTGCTCTTTCGAATTAATTGTAATTTGAGAAGAAGCTGGGTTTGGGTATACATTCATCGTTGTTACTAATAATTCGTTAACTCCTAAGCCACAGGCCGTACTAAAACTTACCCCACCGTCAATATCTGACCAATTCGATGTACTATAGGCAACATCATCAACCGTAACACAAATTAAGTTTGGGTTGTTTATCGTATAAAATGCCGAGAAATTTGAATTGTTTCCGTTAGCGACATTCAATGAGGTCAAATCATTCCATCCACAATACAGAATACTCAAGGATTGAAGCATACTCACATCTAATGATGTGATTTGATTATCGTTACACGTAAACTGAGTAAGTGATGTTAATTGTGAAACATCAATATTTTCGCTCCTCCTCTACCTTTCAAACGATTTTTTCATATCTTTGCACTCCTGTTTATAAAAAGGCAGGGGAATATTAGTATTAATAACAAAACACAATTTTATGAATTCTTACGAAACTGTTTTCATTTTAACTCCCGTTTTGTCTGAAGAACAGGCAAAGGAAGCAGTGCAGAAATTCGAGAGCGAAGTTGGCTCATTAGGTGGAAAGGTAAAGCATTCTGAAAGTTGGGGATTGCGCAAATTAGCGTACCCAATTCAGAAAAAATCTACTGGATTTTACTTCCTAACAGAATTTGAAGCACCAGGCTCAGCAATTAACGACCTTGAAGTTTCATTCAAACGTGATGAACGTGTTATGCGTTTCCTTACTGTTAGAATGGACAAAGATCATTTATTATATGCTGACAAGCGTAGAGCAAAAATGGGCGCTAAGAAAACTGTAGAAGCTTAATCATTAACATTTAAAAAGAGAAAAAATGGCTCAAAACGATGTAAGGTATTTGACTCCAATTAACATTGAGATCAAAAAAGAAAAATACTGCCGATTCAAAAAGAGTGGTATTAGATTTATCGATTATAAAGACGCTGGTTTCTTATTGAAATTAGTGAACGAGCAAGGAAAAATCTTGCCACGTCGATTAACAGGAACTTCACAGAAGTATCAAACAAGAGTTAACAAGGCTATCAAACGTGCTCGTCACATTGCGGTAATGCCTTACGTTGGCGATATGTTGAGATAGTAATTTGTATAACAAGAAATTTATTTGAAATGGAAGTAATTTTAAAGAAAAACGTAGACAACCTTGGATATACGAACGAACTAGTATCTGTTAAAAACGGATATGGACGTAACTTCTTAATCCCACAAGGATATGCAATTTTAGCAACGGCTTCTGCAAAGAAAGCACACGCTGAAATCATGAAACAAAAATCGCACAAAGATTCTAAAGTACTTACTGAAGCTGAAGAGCTTGGTAAGAAAATCGAAGCAACTTCAGTGAAAATTATCACGAAAGCTGGTGAGAAAGGAAAGATCTTTGGTTCTGTTAACACTCTTCAATTGTCTGAAGCTCTTAAAGCTGAAGGAATTGATATCGACAGAAAATCATTGAAAATTAAAGATGAGCCAATCCGTGAGGTTGGAACATTCGAAGCATCTGCAAACCTTCACAAAGACGTGAAAGCAACATTCAGTTTTGAAGTTGTTGGTGAGTAATTCGCTGAACTAATTTTGAAATCCCTCTTGGTTTTGCCAAGAGGGATTTTTTTTGCGTTTAATTTTCTACTTTAGAGGTATAATGAGAATTACGCTACTACTTCTTTTCTTACTCCTCAATTTTGCAGACCTTTTTGCACAGGACACGATTGTTCTAAATGAAAACGAGGCTATATTCAACACTTCGATAGCCAATCGCTTCACAATCTATGAGGTACATGATACTGTTTCCTTTGACTATTTCTTAGATCACCCCAACTCCTTTAAAGGGGAAAAGCTTAAGGGATCTGTTGCAAATCTTGATTTCACTACTGGAACTTACTTCATTCATTTTACGATTGTTAACACCAGTCGAAATGAATATCCATTGCTTCTCGAAACTGCCCGGCCCATAACCAATTCTGTTGAACTTTATTTCATAAAACAAAAACTGACATCGCGCTCAGGAGATGCAATGCCATTTAAGGACAAAACGATCGTAACAAATCGTTCAGTACTCCCTTTAATGGCCTCTAGAGATGACACGAGCTCTTATATATTAAAACTTAAAAGTGACGGAGAGATTATTAGTCTTCCCATGATCTTCTGGAAAAAAAAGGACTTCTATAAATCGGAACGCAAGGAGCAATTTATAAGTGGAATTTTCTACGGCATTTTCCTTTTTGTTATTATTATTTATTTCACATTCTTCCTCTTATTAAAAGACCGTCTTTTCCTACTTTACATTTGCTATGTGGCATTTTCCGGATTGCTTCAATTCGCATTGGATGGGCATGTTCACGAATACTTTTTTCAAGACGGAGGATATATGACGCAGCACTCAGTGATATTTATCGCGGGTGGAACCGTCTTTTTTGCACTAACCTATGCAACTGTATACCTCGACTTACAAGGAAGGTTGAAACGTATTTCTCAAGTATTTTCCGCACTCGTTCTTCTGACCACAATTCTTTCTAGCATTCCTGGAAGTATTTACGCGACTTGTTATCCAATATGCAATGGCTTTAGTCTTATCGCTCTTGTTTTCCTTCTCTATTCAAGTATTAAGATTCGAAGAAAAGACAAATCAATCAGCCTTTTATTTATGGTTGGTCTCTCAGCATTATTATTGGGGGCAATTATCTTTATCCTCGGTAATTTCAGTGTTATCGACTTCCCTAGTTTAACGCAAAACTCTCTAAAAACTGGAACTTTAATCGAGATCATCTGTCTTTCAATATTGATGGCGGGCAAGTACAAATTACTTCAAGATGAAAAGGAAGATGCTCAGAAACAGTTATTGGTTCAACTTGAAGAAACGAACATCCAACTAGAGCTGGAAGTTGCTGACCGAACAAAAGAAATTGAAGATCAAAAAATTCAATTAAAAGAAAAGAATGAAGATTTCATTGCGAGCATTAAATACGCTGAACGGATACAAAATGCCATTCTTCCGCACGAACAAAAAATAAAGACACTTCTCCCGGATTCGTTTGTTGTTTTTAAACCAAAAGACATCGTCAGTGGTGATTTTTACTGGGTTGAAGATGTACGCATGTCCAATGAAGAAGAGACACGACTTGTGGTTTATGCAACAGCTGATTGCACAGGGCATGGAGTACCTGGAGCTTTTGTTAGTATAGTTTGTAGCAACTTATTGAAACTTGGGAAATCGCATCCAAATGTGAATTCTCCAGGAGAAGCCTTGGACTTTATTAACACAGAAATCAACGAAACACTAAACTCGGAATATAGCGACGAAGAAATTCGAGACGGAATGGACGTAGCTCTTTGTGCTTTGGATTTGGAAAACTTGATCCTCTATTTCGCTGGTGCCAAAAGCGGTGTTACGATTATTAGAAAAGGCGAAATCATTCAATACAAAGGAGATAGAAAGGCAATTGGAAATACTGTTTCAAAAGGTCATGATAAATATACCACCCACGAGATCAAACTAGAGAAGAACGATATCATCTATACGTTTACGGATGGAAT
>JAWUWJ010000199.1:0-11797 GCA_034111925.1 Crocinitomicaceae bacterium | reverse complement strand
TCTTTTGACACTCCGCCCATCCAAAGGAATTTGTTCGTTTGAGAAACACCAATGGCGATATCCTTAGAAAATACAGGACTTGAATTCGGTGTAGAAGTAATGCTCCCACTATGGAAAGCGCAAGAGGATAAAAGCAGCAATGTGCTCAGTACAATGAGTGTTTTCATGCTTGTTTCGTCATCAATTATAATGCCAGATCGGTTGCGCTTTTGGATCGTTCGTTCCTCACTTTTGGACCGCCTTTAGGCTTAGATACTTAGATGTAAGAATTTAGATAATAGACATCCTGACTTCTAAATTCTAACGGTCTAAATTCTAAAATCCAAGATCCTATTGCCCAATCCCTATAGCAAACATCGCTGGCCTCTTCGCCAAATCATATGCCTTATCACGCCAATCTTTAGCGCTCATTGTACGAATATCTTCTGTCGGTAGGGAAATGTCACAAGCAATGCAAATCATCGTGGGATCCGCCAAGTTGTTCAATAAATCGTCCAGAACGTTCATGTTTCTAAATGGAGTATCCATAAATAGATGTGTTGTTCCCGTCTTTCTCGTATCACCCTCATAATACTTTAAAGCACTAATTCTGTCTCTTCGTTCTTTTGGTAAATAACCATGAAACGTAAATTTCTGACCTGAAAATCCACTTCCCATTAAAGCAAGTAGAATGGAAGAAGGTCCAACCATTGGATGCACTCTAATTCCTGTAGAATGCGCCAAATTTACAATTGATGCACCTGGATCTGCAATACCAGGACAACCCGCGTCTGACATCACACCAATATCATGTCCATCATACAAAGGCGACATGAATGAATTTATTTCACCCGGTTCTGTTTTCTTATTTAATATATAGAAGGTCGATTCATCAATTGGAAACGTTCGATCAATCTTACGCAAATAGCGTCGTGCTGATTTAAGGTTCTCCACAATAAAGTGTCTCAATCCTATTGTTTGGGCCTTTACATCCTCTGGAATGATATCACTTGTCGATTCACCACCCAAAGTTGTTGGGATCATATATATAGTTCCTTTATCCATTACTGTTTTAAATTTTTGATGATTACATCTGTTGCCGCGTCCAAAAGCTCGTATACTTCTATGAATCCTTTGTCTCCTCCATAATACGGATCGGGAACAGCAAGGTTCATTCCTGGATGTGACTCATTTAGAATTAATTTCACTTTGGCTTCATCCTCAGGAGAACTGGCCAACGAAAGAATATTATTATAGTTACTCGAATCCATTGCATAGATCAAATCGAAGTCTTGAAAATCTTGCGCGACAAATTGCCTCGCTTTAAGATTGTCAATTGGTACGCCAAAACTTCGAGCAGTAGCTCTCATTCTTGAATCGGGTGCGTCTCCAACGTGAAAGCCTGCTGTTCCTGCAGAGTCTACAAAAACGTCCAATCCTTCATTTTTAACCTTGGCTTTTAATAAACCGTCGGCCAATGGTGAACGACAAATGTTGCCTAAGCAAACCATTAATATTTTCATGAGACAAAATTACCATTCAATTTTTACTGCACCTAGAAATATTCGATGAAAGGTGGGAAATATTCATTTAAGGGTGTGTTTTTTGGTTTATTCCCAACGAAGACAGAAGGTTACGCGTTATAGGTGTAGGTAAACGTATAAAAGACGTAAAGACATGAGACAATTAAAAATTGCAAAACAAGTCACGAATCGTGAAACGGCATCTCTTGATAAGTATTTGCAAGAGATAGGAAAGGTAGAGCTGATTACAGCAGAGGAAGAGGTGGTTTTGGCACAAAAAATCCGAGCAGGCGATAAGCAGGCCTTGGAGAAATTGACCAAAGCAAACCTAAGATTTGTTGTTTCTGTGTCCAAACAATACCAGAACCAAGGTCTTTCATTACCGGATTTGATTAATGAAGGAAACTTAGGATTAATTAAAGCTGCAAGACGCTTTGATGAAAAACGTGGATTTAAATTCATTTCCTATGCGGTATGGTGGATTCGTCAATCTATTTTGCAAGCATTGGCCGAACAAGCTAGAATTGTTCGTTTGCCACTAAATAAAATTGGTACAATTAATAAGATCAATAAAGCGTATTCTGAATTGGAACAACGTTTGGAGCGACCGCCTTCGGCAGAAGAGATGGCTGACTTCTTAGAATGTTCAATCAGTGACGTGAAACAATCTTTACAAAACAGTGGACGTCATGTCTCGATGGATGCGCCTTTAATTAAGGATGACAATTCCTCATCGAGTATGTACGACATACTTCCAAACGATTCGTTGCCTGGTCCAGAAAAGAACCTGGTTGTAGAATCATTAAGAAAAGACATTGAGCGATCATTATCTACATTGACTTCGAGAGAAGGAGACGTGGTAAGGTTGTATTTCGGGTTGAGTGGGATTAATCCTATGACACTTGAAGAAATCGGAGAAAGATTCGAATTAACTCGTGAAAGAGTTAGACAGATAAAAGAAAAAGCAATTCGTCGTCTTAAACATACTTCCCGAAGCCGGATGCTTCAGTCATACCTTGGTTAAGCGGGATCGACGTCGACAACAGAACGAATTGATTTATTTAAAGGAGCGCTAAAGAACTCATCCATAATAAGGTGAATGCGCTCCTTAACTTTTTTATCATTTGCATCTCTCTCAATTTTTACCGTAATCTTCTTGAGAAACAAATTGTAAATTCTTTTTACAGAAGGGAATTCAGGCCCCAAAACACGCTCTTTAAATGTTGCACGAAGTTTCTCTGCCAATTCAGCCGCAGCTCTATTTAACTCGTTCTCATTTTTATGTTTGAGCGTAATTTCAATAATTTTAAAATAAGGCGGATAGAAGAAATTCTTTCGTTCAATGATTTCAGAATTATAGAACCCAACAAAATCGTGTCCGATGACTTTTTCAATCACCCAATGTTCTGGATCACCAGTTTGAACGATTACTTTACCTCTTTTTTCTCTACGTCCTGAACGACCAGCAACTTGAGTCATCAATTGAAATGAACGTTCAAAAGCTCTGAAATTCGCCCTGTTCAAAAGCATGTCCGCGTCCAAAATCCCTACTAGATTGACATTGTCAAAATCCAATCCTTTTGCGATCATTTGAGTCCCAATTAGAATGTCGATCATTCCATTGTCGAAATCATTTAAGATGTTCGCGTACGCATTTTTTGAACGTGTCGTATCCAGATCCAATCGCTTGATTTTTTTGTCTTCGAAAATCACAGACAGTTCATCTTCAATTTTTTCCGTTCCAAATCCAAGCATTTTCAAACGATTACTTCCACATGCCTTACAAGAACCAACAGGTTTCGTTGTATAGCTGCAATAATGGCATTTCAGATTGTTACTGTGCTTGTGGTACGTCAGTGAAACATCGCAATTCACACATTTTGGTGTCCAATTGCAAATTTCACACATCCAAAGCGGCGTATAACCTCTTCTGTTTTGAAATAAAATAACTTGTTCGCCCAAATTCAAACTTTCTCTGATGTTTTCCATCAAATAAGAAGTGAAATGCGATTGCATACTTTTTTGACGTCGCTCTTTACGCAGGTCTGCACAAAGAATCTCAGGGAGTTGATTGGCGCCAAAACGATCCGTTAGCGTGACCAAATGGTATTTCTCCGTAACAGCATTGTGATAGCTCTCAATAGAAGGCGTCGCTGATCCTAAGAGAATATTTGCCTTATGTAACTTGCTCAGGACAATTGCGCAATCTCTCGCATTGTATCTAGGTGAAGGATCGTATTGTTTAAATGAGGATTCATGCTCTTCATCAACGATAATGAGTCCAAGGTCGCTGAATGGTAGGAAGATAGAAGAACGCGCTCCTAAAACAATCTTGTATTTGTTTGGATCATTGTTGAGAACATGATTCCAGATCTCAACCCGTTCATTTTGATTGAACTTCGAATGATAAACGCCAACTTGTTCTCCAAAATAGGCCGAAAGCCGTTGAATTAACTGAGTCGTTAAGGCAATCTCAGGGAGTAAAAACAAAGACTGTTTCCCCAGGTCCAGTTGTTCTTGAATCAATTGAACGTAGATTTCTGTTTTTCCAGATCCCGTAACGCCATGAAGTAGTGTTACTTTTCCTTTATCGAACCCTTCGTGAACTTCGTCCAATGAAACTTTCTGAGATTCAGATAATTCTTTGAATTCGCTTCCTTCATATTCGTTGGATTCAAACCTTGAAATCTCTATTTTTTCCTGAACTATAATTCCATTTTTTTCTAATGTATTCAAAGAAGACATTGAAATGTCATCTTGCATGATCACATTCCGCAAGACAGAATCTGGAACTTCGTTTTGTAAATCAACATGGCGTAATATCGCAAGAAGAGCATTCATTTGCTTCTCTTTGCTTTTTATTCCATCAATGCTTCCTATTAAGTCGGTTAGTTTGTTCTCGTTGTTGTATTGATCCGAGAATCGAACGTGAACAGCTGTTTTAGGTGTGAATTTTTCGTTCAACTCTTCCAGTGAAAGAACCGCTTTTTTATCAATTAATGCTTTGATAATCGGCTGCACAGTTTTAATTCCAATAATTTCTGAAATCTCTTTTAGGTCAAGAACCTCCTTCATTTCTAATGCAGAAACAATCTCATATTCTCTATCCGTCAATAATTTCGGATCGATATTATAGTCTGGGTGGATAACGATTTTTGTTTCACTTGCCAGTTTGAAATTGGCAGGAAGTGCCGCGTTCATTACATCTCCAATCGGCGCCATGTAATAGCTAGAGATCCATTTCCAAAACGTGTATTGATTTGGATTGATTATTGGCCTTTCATCCAAAAGGTGCTCAATAAATTTGGCCTGATATTCTTGAGGAATCTTTTCGTGAACCGAAGTTATAATACCCGTAATCAATTTTGATTTCCCGAACGGAACAACGACTCTGGCACCGGTAAAAATGGCATCATTGAGTTCGAAAGGCACGCGATAAGTGAACTCTTTACGAATAGGTATAGGTAGAATAACGTCTACAAAAAGCGTTTTCCTTTCTGACATCCGCTAAAGGTAGAAATTGAGAAGGTTAGTTGCAATAATATGCCTTGGGAATATCCAAAACATGATGACTACAGAACAAGTAAGCTCCAGTAATGGCTCCTATACAAAGTTCTTGTGTGGAGGTAGCATCAATACATCTAACAAACTGGCTGCTCGGGTCTGTGAATTGAATTATTCTTTCGTATGTGAATCTTGACGAAAACAATCCTACTACTTTACGACCTCCAGAAGCTGTTAAGTTTGTGAAAGTTGGTTTGTTTTGAGCCAATCCAGAACTTGGTTGATTCACCAAAATGTAGTTCAATAGATCAGCAGAACCACCAACAATCGAAAGCTTTATCGACTCGAAATTTCTTTTGTCAATTAAAGGATCAGCATTCTCACAATTGGCAGCGATTATATTATAAAATACTTCACCGTTCATTGAGAATGTCTCATCCGCTACGTCAACTTCTCTTTCACCGAGTTCCCAATTTATTGAAGCATCTGTTTCTGTTAGGCCGATAAATTCTTTATAGTTTAATTGGAGAGTAGCATTTAGAAGTGATGAATTCCCTGGATTAACATTTAATCCAGTCGTTTGAAATTCTCCTGTAGTGTTTGCTCCTTTTGCAAAATTGAAATGCGTTGTAGCTTGACCTTGACTTGAATTAATCCCAGTAATCACTTCAGTTTCACCAGAAATAGTAAATGCTCCGTTGTTAACACTGATTTCCAAGTGATACATTGCATTGTCTAAAATAGGCTGCCCCGTTGGTGAATCGCTATTGTCTTGCGTACCAGTTCTGAAAGCATACAGTTTTTGATCTGGAGCATAGAAAATACCGTCCGTATCTTTTGCTACGATTGTATCATACAATGTCCAAGTACGCGCTGTATTACCATTGATTTTTTCAGTGATTGTTGATTCAACCGTTTCAAAGTAGTTTGAATCTGGAATTGTAGCAATCTCTAATGCGTTTCCAGGACCAATAAATGCTCTTGTGATTTTAATCAAGTGAACTGAATTCGCTTGGTCAATTAATCCGTAGACAACCGCTGTCTCTTCAAAATCACCTGTGATGTCAATGTCTTCGTTACATGATTGAAGCGAAGCTGCTAGAACGGCTATGGAGAATAAGCCAAGTATATAATTTTTCATTTTCATTCTGAGTATATCCCCAAAGATATGGAATTAAGCCGTTCAAAAAAAACAGATTAATCAATAAATTGGATTGTTAAATCAATAACTAGTCTTTTACTTTGTTCATTCCCATTGCATGAAGCATCCAATTGGGTAAATGTTTACCTGGTTTTCTGTTTTTTAAATGGATGTACCACCCCAATTTTTTCATGACAGGCACCTTGTGTGTTTCAACAAATTCGATCCAAGTTCCGTCTGGGTCTTCAATGTATGAAAACCGACCCCCAGCCTCGCCCATATCGAAGGTGTCTGAGCTGTCAACCGTAAAAGGAAAGCCTTTCGCTTCACATTCTGCTTGCAATTGATCCATTCCTTGAACATCAAAACACAAGTGTATGAATCCCCAATCTCCCCAAAATCTATCTTTGAAAATAGACTGGCAATCTTCGCGCTCGATGGCTTGAACCAATTCTATTTGAGAAGGGCCTAATAATCTTGCAAAAGGTCCTTTTCTTTCTTGTTTGTGTGATAATAACACACGACGCACTTTTTTATTTCCAGCAGGCAATCCACTTAAATCATCAAAAGTTCCTGTTTCGTCGTATTCAATTGTTTCGTAACCGAGAATATCTTGATACAATGGAAGTGCCTTGTCTATGTCACTTACTCCAATCATAGTTCCGGCAACGGCTCCGCAGTTAGAAGGGTGTTTGGTGTTTTTGAACCATCCTTTTCCTTCAACAATATTGAAAATATTCCCGTTCGGATCTTTGGCGAAAAATGTTTTCTCACCTGAAGGAGTCGTTCCTAATTCGCCTAATATTTCGGCGCCATTTGATTTGAAGTACTCGTATGAAGCTTCAACGTCTCTCGATTTGATTCTACAGCTGTAAAGTCCGTAATCACCAAGAAAGATGTCAAATTTTGATTTTTCTGTTGGACGAGACGTGAATTGCCAAATCTCAAATCCACCACCACCTTCCATGCTTAAGGCCAAGGTTGCAGTTCGAGAATGAACTGTGTCTCCAGTATATCGAGTCATTAAAGGTGCATCGGCAGCTTCTTCGAAAACGCGTACGTTGACTCCAAAGAACTTTCTATACCACTTCCATACTTCTTGTACGTCTGGGACACCAATTCCCATTTGTTGAATACCGCAGATAATTTTTTCCATGCCTCAATTTAATGATGGCAAATATACATTTATCTTAGCGAATTGCACGTTCGTTGAAGATCACATGTCCAATACTAAATTGCAAAGCGTAAGGATTATCCTGTTTCGGGAAATAATTGAATGTAAAACGAATTGGGCCAATGAAACTATGGTAGATTGCGGAAGCAGAAGCCATAAATGCTTCCCCTTTGAAGGGCTGTGAAAGCTCTAACGTTCCATCCGTATTTTGAATTACTTGAATAAAAGGTTGATAAATAAAGGCGTCAACTCGAAGGTCAATCTTTTTCTTAATTGTAAAAATGGTATTCAATCCTCCGCCGATGAACTGAGGCGATCTGTACTCACTTAGGAAATACGTTTTGGCATCTGGAACCAAAGAAAACTCAGTCATGGATAGAATAGATGCGGTGTAATTGGCGAATAAAGTTTGGCTATTAAAAACCATTTGTCCTTGAATCCCTAGGTGAAAATGTGGTTTGTCAATTAAAAATGATTGATAGTCAAGTCCTAAATTGATCCAACTGTGGTCTTTAAATACATCGATTGTATTGATAGATGTCGAACCCGGATCAGTATGCTCCCTTCCATTAACGTAACGTGCTTTGAATCTAAAATAATTTCCGCTCGTAGCGAATTGCTTTCTGTTCAATGTGTTTTGCGTTAGACTCCAACTAAATGAATACCCATCAAAATTCGTTATATCGACAGTGTCTGAATTGGTAAATTGTTCAGATTGGTAATAATTATCATTCAATTGAAATCCTCGTCCATCGATTGTGCTCGTTATGTTGTTTCCAATTGGTTGACTGAATTGCGCTCCTGCATAGATTTCGTTTTGAACTAGAAAAGACGGTTTTACATCCTCAAAAAATGTTGCGAAACTTCTAAAGTAATCCCAACGATTCAAAGCGAAATAACCCGTTATCGAAAAGGGATAAACAGCGGGTAAGCCCAACGTGAATGATGCTTTTGCAGCTCCGTAAAATTTACCGAAATGAGATTCAAGTTTTGTTCGCGTACTAATCTTGTTGATTGTTTGATACGTGATTCCAAAATATCCGGTATTGACAGGGCGCGACGAAAGGTGTCCACCAATATCTACTTTAAAGTCACGTGCTTTTCGAACCGCAACTTCTAACCCGTAAGTGGAATCGTTGATCAAAGTTAAAGTTGGAAACAAGAATTCTATTTGCGAAGAAGCCTGCAATCGAAAATAGCGTTTTTCCAATTCAGACAGGTTTATGCGTTCATTTCTTTTGCTTCGAATGAGTGATTTTTTTACGAACGCAACTTGCTTGTCTTTTGATGTGCTCGTTACTTGCCCAATATTAATCGGTACAATGTCTTTTTTGAATTCTGCTCTTCGCGCGTCTAAATCCTCCTTTGGAACTCTCTTCTCGATATACATCTTCAGAGAATCAATGGATGCCATCGTTGAATTGTATCCGTCTTCGATCAATTGCTCAACTCTCGAGAAATCAAAAGAAGATCCGTAACTATCAGGACTGATTATAAAGCCTTCTTCACACGGCAAGCTGAAATCGGAGTGACTCACAAGCATGTTCGTCAGTTGTCCAATTAAGTCATCTTCATCTGGCGGATCTGCATTGTAGGAGACGTTACTTCCAATAATATAATCAGGTCCAAAATCAGTATACATCACATCAGCAGGGAAGTTATTGTACAGTCCACCATCGAAGAGTAAAACATCATCGATGCGAATTGAATTGAAATAGAACGGATATGTCATAGAGGCACGAACAGCTGCGTTAAGGTCTCCGTCATCAAAGACCACAGATTTCTTTTTGGAAATGTCAGAAGCAACACATCTGAACGGAACAAAGAGGCTGTCGAAGTGTTTGCCTTTTGATGCTGAAACGGTTCCTAATAATTTCATCATCTCAAAATCCAAATAGGCGGATGATATGAAATTGGTCGGCAATGATCTTTTTAAGAGACTGTCTTTTGAAAATGAAACACTAACGACTCCTGGATGTGGATCTTCGGCGCGCAGCAGAAAACGTTGATCCGCTTTCATTGCACCGGTCACCATTATTTGAAATTCTTCTGTCAAAAAAATAGCTTCAATCTCTTCAGGACTATAGCCTGCAGAGTATAAACTTCCAACCAAAGCTCCTGAAGAAGTTCCGGTGATATAATCAATTGGAATACCACTTTCTTCGAGTGCCTTTAGGACCCCGATATGTGAAAGCCCTTTTGCGCCACCACCACTTAACACCAAACCGACTTTCTGTTGGGCGTGAGCATGATTGACTAGAAGTAAACTAAAAAGAAGTATGTATAGCTTGTTTGCTTTCAAATTTGTTCTTTTGTACAAAAGTAAGAGATTATCTCGTAACGTTGAAGTGATGAATAAAGAGGAAGCAAAAGGGAAGAAGTTGATTATTACTCTAAAGACCGTTTTTGGTTTAGAGGAAGTTCTTGTGGAAGAGCTTGCAGAACTTGGTTATAAGGATTCTAAAATCCTGAATAGAGCTGTGCAAATCAAAGGGACGTGGAACGATGTTTATTATTTAAATGTTCATTTGCGCTGCGCGATTTCAGTTTTAGTTCAAATTGAAACGTTTAGAATTCGCAACGAAGACGATTTGTACAAGCAAAGTATGAAAATCGATTGGACGAAATATTTCACGCTTGATAAGACTTTTGCTGTAAAAGGAGCTGTTTTTTCTGATTTGTTCAGTCATACTCAATATCCATTTTTAGTTGTAAAGGATGCAATCGCTGATACGTTTAGAAAAAAACACAACGACCGTCCGGATGTAAATATCAAACGCCCTGCAATTTTATTCGATGTATATATCAATAGAAACGATGTAACGGTCTCTTTGAATACTTCTGGAGCTCCATTGTTCCAAAGAGGGTACCGTCAAGCAGCAGGATTGGCACCAATGAATGAAGTTGTTGCTGCAGGATTGCTTCGTTTGACAGGTTGGGATAAAAAATCAACAATCGTGGATCCATTTTGTGGTTCGGGAACATTGTTGATTGAGGCGGCGCTAATGGCTGCTGGAATTCCTTCTTCAATTGAAAGACAACATTACGCATTTAAGAATTTCGCGAATTTCGATGAAGAAGCTTGGAATAAAATTCAAGATGATATCAACGACAGGGTGCGAGAATTGCCTTGTGTTATTAAAGGATCTGACGTCAGTGCCGAAATGGTTACGAAGGCAAGAAGAAACTTAAGTGGACTTTCGGTTGGTCGTTTTGTAGAAACAATCGTTGACGACTTCGCTGATATTAAAAAGCCAACTCCGACTGGAATTGTAATTACAAACCCACCTTACGGGGAACGGATGGGCGAGGAGATCGAAGAAATGTATGAAGATCTCGGTAATTGGATGAAGACTGAAATGAAAGGCTATGATTGCTGGATTATTTCGTCAAACCTTGAGGCATTCAAGTTTGTTGGACTTCGACCTGATCGAAAGATTAAGGTGTACAACGGAAGTTTGGAATGTTCTTTCAGAAAGTATTCGATTTATGAAGGATCAAAGAAAACGAAATTTCAAAATCAAGATGGAGATCAGCCAGAAGTAGAAGGTCAAGATCAAGTCGAAGACCAAGTTCAGGATTCTGAAAATGATCAAGATCAAGAAGAAACGAATTCTTAGAACACGTAATTTTTCATGGTTTTCGCGATTTTTTAAGATTTTCGCGCAGGAGTCTTTCAATTCTATATCTTTAGTTCTGTTGAATGTTAACGGAGCTATAAGTTATGAGAACGATTGTAAAAAAGATTGGAACAGACGCTGAAAATGAAATTCAAATAAAGGGTGAAGGCATTACTGAATTTCACGCCCGCATAAGTATCAACGATAGAAGAGAAGTTTACCTTTCCGACACCAGTTCTAAAGCTGGAACCTTTGTGAATGGAAAGAAAATCGGAGGATTAACGCGACTTCGAAAAGGAGATCAAGTTGCCATCGGAGACGTTTCACTCGATTGGGAAAAGGAAATTGAAAAGGATTTGGCGACGATTGAAGTGTCAGAAGAATCTATTTCGCTGGAACCAGAACCAGAGAAATTCGATCCATTGAATACAGAGTATATTCGTCCGAAAAGCGCAGGATTGCTCGACGAGTTGGAGGAAGATTTCATTGATGAGAAAAGGACGCCTCTTGTTGATGAGAACGCGGGGCCTGTCGGACAAATGCTACATCAAATTCAATATCCTGAAAATAGAGCCCGACAGCATCGGTTTTGGATTTTAATCCCTTCTATTATCATGCTAGCGACGCTAGCAATTCCTTATTTGTCTTGGTATAGAGAATTCGGAGGTTTTTCTGTTTATAACGGTATTGATCCAGAGTCTTATTCAGGAGCACAGTTGTTTTTAGAACTGATAGATATGGAGACGCCGGAATCAATTGTTGTCGCAATTCGTTATTTATTATTTGTAATGGGAATTCCAATTGTAGCGTTCTGTTCAATAGGCTTGGTGTCGATTGGCGTGAAAGCTTGGGTGCC
>JAWUWJ010000198.1:0-13124 GCA_034111925.1 Crocinitomicaceae bacterium | reverse complement strand
GCGATTAACTTGATCGCTGAAATCTCAGAATCTGAAACATCGCCATCTGCTTTCGCAATACCAAATAAATAGTGAAGCAATTGAACGCGAACTTCAGGCTGCATTCTCATTTGAATATCCTGACAGATTTTCTGCAATGGAATTTCGTCTGAGTCTAAAAAGCGCTTAAGTGTTTGTAAATGTTGTTGCGAATATTGAGCTCCAAATTGCTGATTGAAAAACGACTTAACATAATTCAATTCTGATTTCAAAACCTTCCCGTCAGCCTTCATTACTGAGGCCGAAAGAGCCATAAGCATCGTTGGCACATCATTTCTCCCTTGAGAGCTTGAGTTCTGCTGGTAGTATTGAAACATCTCTTCCGCAGTAACTCTTTTTCCGCCATTCCGAGAACGTGCAGAACTACTGATTTTCTGAAAATTGTCGACCATAGAACCAATAAACAATCCTAGAATAGCACCGAAAATGCTTTGTCTAAACAGAAAATAACCACCAATCGCAAATATTACTTTATACAAATCGCAAAAAATTAAGGGCGACCATCTGGCCGCCCGGTAAAATTATATTAATTCTATACTTCTTTCAATAAACTCGTTTAATTCTTCTCCCTTAAGTAATCCTTGAGACAATAAAGCAATGTCTGTCAACTGCTTAATCTTTCGCTCTTGGGACTTCTTTGTCTTGGTGTTCAGAATATCACTCACTTTTTCATGGTTGGCATTTATGACCATATTTCGCATGTCTGGAAATGCTCCCATGAAACCACCTCCACCCATCTTCTGTTGCTCCATCATTCGACGGATAAACTCAGGTTGCGTAATAATTACAGGCGCATCTTCAGAATTCATACTTTCAAATTGAACTGTGAATTTATCTTTATTCACAACCTCTTCAAACATAGGCTTCAATTTATCCTCGTCTTCTTTAGATAATTTTGAAGGAATTTCTTCGTCCTTCTGAATCAACTTATCCAATGTGTCTGAATCGACACGAACAAACATGATGTTCTCAGTCGATTGTTCCAATTTAGCAATCCAGTGAGGTGCTAAAGGTCCATCCAAGTGTAAAACGTCATATCCTCTGTCGTTCGCTTTCTTTACAAATCCAAATTGTTCCTGTGGATCGTTCGTGTAAAGCATCACTACTTTATCATCTTTATTCGTTTGAAGCGCAGCAATTTTCTCTTTGTATTCTTCTATTGTTGCATGCTCACCTTTTGTATTTTTCAACAAAGTGAATTTATCCGATTTCTCAGCAAACTTATCGTCAGAAAGTGTTCCGTATTGAACGAAGATTTTTAAATCCTCCCATTTTGATTCGAAATCCGCTCTGTCCTTCTTGAACATTTGAGCCAATTTATCTGCAACCTTCTTCGTAATGTGAGATGAAATTTTCTTCACGTTACCATCACTTTGCAAATACGATCTTGAAACATTCAAAGGAATATCTGGAGAATCAATTACACCGTGTAAAAGAGTTAAAAACTCAGGTACAATTTCCTCAACGCTATCCGTAATGAATACTTGATTTGAATACAAGTTAATCTTGTTCTTTTGAACTTCAATGTTTTCAGCAATTTTAGGGAAGTACAAAATTCCAGTCAAATTGAACGGATAATCCACATTTAAATGAATGTGAAACAATGGATCTTCCATTGTCGAAGGATACAATTCTTTATAGAACCCTACGTAATCTTCAGTTGACAAATCAGCAGGAGCTTTTGTCCAAGCCGGAGCAACGTTATTTACTTGATTTGGAACTTCAATAGAAACTCTCTTTACTTTACCATCCTCATCCTTCTCACCATCTTTATCATCTTCGTAAACAGTACTTGTTCCAAAGAATACCGGTTGAGGCAAGAATTTACAGTACTTATCCAAGATTCCTTGAACACGTGCTTTTTCTAAAAACTCTTTTGATTCATCTGAGATAAAAAGAACGATATCTGTTCCTCTTGTATCTTTATCAATTTCTTCGATTGTATATTCTGGATCTCCATTACTTTCCCACTGAACAGCTTTTGAACCTTCGTGACGAGACAATGTTTTGATCTGAACTTTTTCAGCAACCATAAATGCAGAATAAAATCCTAGACCGAAATGTCCAATGATTTGCTCTGCACCTTCTTTTCCTTCGTATTGCTTAACGAATTCTTCAGCTCCAGAAAAAGCGATTTGATTGATGTATTTGTCAATCTCATCTTCAGTCATTCCGATTCCATTGTCTCGAATCGTCAATGTTCCTGCCGTTGTATCAAGTAAAACTTCTACTTTCAACTCACCCAATTCTCCTTTGAATTCGCCATTTGATGACAAAAACTTCAATTTTTGTGAAGCATCCACCGCATTCGACACCAATTCTCTCAAGAAAATTTCGTGATCCGAATACAAGAATTTTTTAATGATTGGAAATATATTTTCCGTCTGTACATTAATCTGACCTGTTTTCATTTTTCTAAATTTTTATACTCACTGAATAGTCAATCTCTATGCCACTGCTCAATCTCTGCCAAACTGTCGCAGAATTTGGACAATGTGACACAAAGCCCTTAAT
Organism: Crocinitomicaceae bacterium; assembly: GCA_034111925.1. Taxonomy (GTDB): domain Bacteria; phylum Bacteroidota; class Bacteroidia; order Flavobacteriales_D; family Crocinitomicaceae; genus UBA4466. Next base: position 10,571 of record JAWUWJ010000198.1, on the reverse strand, counting down.
ATTGTTTATTTTTACGCCAAAAAAAGGGTGATAATTTATTCCGTTTTAATCTTTATTGCGATTTTCTTATTTACGCGCTACTCCAGCCTAATGCGCATAGACGGTCTGAATAAATGGAGTTTACCAATTGCATTCACCCTAAAAGCGCTGGTCGGTTTATACTTCCTTTTTATCTATACAAAGTTCTACGGAGACGGCACATTAAGTGCTGATGCTGGATCTTTCATGGAAGAAAGTAGAATCTTAAATCACGTCTTCTCAGAGTCCCCTATGGACTATTTGAAGTTCTTAACTGGAATTGGTGACAATACTGATTTACAGCACAAGTACTTATTGGAAACCCATCATTGGGACGCAGGTGCTCAAGCGCTAATCAACGACAACAAGAACATCCTTCGGGTGCATAGTTTATTCCATTTTGCAAGCTACGGATACCCTGTAATTCACGTTTTGTTCATGTGCTTAATTTCCATCATTGGAACGAGGCATTTAATTATTGGAATCGCATCAAAGACAGACTTAAATAGAAATTTAATGCTCTGGATATTGATTCTCATACCGAGCGTTCTTTTCTGGACATCCGGTATCCTAAAAGAACCTTTAATGTTTTTAGGGATCGGTCTTCTGGCTCGAGGACTTTTAGCTAAAACCAGTCGATTAAAGCAAAGCTTATGGATTTTATTGGGCGTAATTGTTCTTTTAGGATTTAAGCCTTACGTTATTTTCGCTTTGATTCCAGCTTTCATCTTTATTGGATTCTACAAGGTGCTTCCAAAATTCAAAATCGTTGGATCACTTCTTTTGCTTGTTTTTATTACCTCAACTGCGCTTCTTATTTTCTCTAAAAAGCGAGAGCAGATGGTTCATTTGATTACACGGAAGCAACAAGATTTCAGGAACATTGGGAAAGGTGGAATCTTCGCTTGGAATGGTGATGGGTTCTATTATTTCGAACCGAGTCAATTTCCAGATTTAAGCATAGAGAACAAAAAAGTCCGATTGAAAAAACCGCTGAAAGCGACAATTATCGATCACGGTGGATTCGAATCTCCTATTCCTGTATTGGTTCCAAAAGACGGAACAGAGTGGCCGATCTACTTCAAAAGGGATCAATCGCGAGGCTATATTGAGCTTGAACAAATCGACGATTCATTCAGTCAATTATTGATGAACATCCCTGGCGCGATTCGCAATTGCTTATTCCGCCCTTACATTACTGACCCTGGAAGTTGGCTAAAATATCCAGCGATATTAGAAGTCTGGCTGATTCTCCTTTTCATTGTTTACACCATCTTCAAAAGACGAAAAGTTCCCGAAGTAGTTAAACCGATAATCGTTTCATTGCTGCTGTTCATCTTTTCGTTGTCGTCAATTATCGGACTGACAACTCCCGTGTTAGGCGCCATTGTAAGATACCGACTTCCAATTACGATTGCAATTGTAATCATTGGTCTCTTAATTATTAACCCCCATTTTAAAAGAAAACCGAAGGCATGAACAAATACGCATTTATAACAGGAGCTACAGCAGGTTTTGGTGAAGCATGTTCTCGCCTTTTTGCTGAAAACGGTTGGAATTTGGTGATTACTGGAAGAAGAAAAGAACGCTTGGAAAAATTAGCCTATGAAATTAAATCCGCGCACGGAGTTGATGTTCACACCTTGAATTTTGATGTTCGAAATCAAGAAGAAGTCGCAAAAGTCATTTCTGAGGTGCCTCAAGATATAAAAGACGGAATTGGAATTTTAATCAACAATGCTGGCTTGGCTGTTGGCAAAGGACCAATTGACAATGGCGTAATCGATGATTGGAATAGAATGATCGATACGAATGTTAAGGGATTATTATACGTGTCAAATGCTGTCATTCCACTTCTAAAAGCGAACAAAGGCGGTCACATTATTAACATTGCAAGTATTGCAGGAAAGGAAGTTTATCCCGGAGGAAACGTTTACTGTGCTTCTAAACATGCCGTAGATGCCTTATCAAAAGCAATGCGTATTGACTTGGTTCCATATCGAATTAAAGTAACAAACATTGCGCCTGGAGCGGCCGAAACCGAATTCTCTGTTGTTCGTTTTAAAGGAGATCAATCTGTTGCCGATTCGGTTTACGATGGATTCGATCCTCTCCAAGCAATTGACATTGCCGAAACTGTGTACTTCGCTGCAACGCGCCCCGCTCATGTTAATTTAAATGACATTGTGATCATGCCGACAGCGCAAGCGAGCAGTCAGGTTTTGTTTAAAGGCTAGGTTGGATTGTTAGAATCTTGATCGTCTAATATCTAAATTCTAATATCCAAAAGCGAAACCGACCCGATTTATCGTTTCACAATCTTCTCCGCTGTCTCCCCTACTTCGCTTCGAATATGAACAAGGTATTCTCCTTTCGGAATTTCACTTACCCGAAGTTCAATCTCTGCTTCCGTACTTGTTTTCGAAAGCAATAATCGACCTGTTAGATCTACTAATTCAATCTCAATCTCAGTTTTATCTGGATTCTCAACAATTAGCACATCCGTCATTGGGTTTGGATAAATGTGAAGTTGATGCTGTATTGGAATAAAAAGATCAGCAAATTGATTCAATGCAATTCGACGCAATTTATGCGATCCGGCGGCTTCGGCAATATAAATGGTGTCTTCGGTCGGCGAGAATGCAATTCCCAATGGATTGTGAAATAAAGCGATGCTAACATCACCATCTTGACTGCCTTGGGAAGAGCCAGCTATTACGCTTACAATTCCTTGATCGGTAATTCGAACAATCTTATTCCCTTGCGCATTTGTTCCATAAACGCAAGAATCTTTATCCCTAAACGTCAAGTGTCCAACTCCAAATCCCATACTTACCCAATGCTGTAAAGTACTATCCACTGCATTGACCTTGTAGAGTGAATTTTCCGAATGAACAATTAAAACTCCTTCATTATTGATACAAATAGCTTGAGGATGATTCAATAATACAGTGTCAATATAAATTGTCGAAACACCATTTGGTGTTATTTTATTAATGGTTTGTCCAGCACTTGATTGCCAAATCCCCCAATTCGTAACATATATATTGTCAAAAGCATCAATTGCAATTCCCGCAGGACCTTCTAGTCCAGTTGCAAGTATCTCAATTATTTGCGTATTTAAATTATATCGAGACAAGGTATTATTATCGAAATTAGTAACGACTAAAAAACTATCCTGATACTGATCAATATCGATGGGACCTGAAAAACCGTTTGCGAAGTTTGGATCATAATCTTGAGCCGTTGGATCATATTTCCCAATTTTGAAACCACCTTGAAGACCACCTGGCGTAGTATAAACATTCCCTTCAGGGTCACAATGCAATCCGTCGGTTACTTTAGGATGATCAATTAGAGTTTCCACCAATTGCGCATATGAAGTAGTTGCGCTTAGAACTAAAATGAATGCCGTAAAAATTCTCTTTATCATAACGATTAAGTAATTGTATATCACAAATCTATAGATTCGATTATCGATGATCGCACGATTAACTGCGGATACTGAGTAATTTATACACGTCTACCTTTTGATTGTTAGAGATTGGATTTTAGATCTTGGATTTTAGATCTTGGATTGTTAGAATCTTGATCGTCTAATACCTAAATTCTAATATCCAAAAGAAGCTTGTAACGAATTCAAAGCGCGATTCAAGCAAGTCATCCAAGGAATCCTTATCAACTCCGAATGGAGTTTCTAGTGTTAATAAATCGTTCGTATGAATGAAAACTATAGGCGTAATGTATATAAAAACTTTGTACATTTGCGCCCATGATTTTAAATGAAGACCAAGCAATAAAAGTAGCAGAATTTTTGCTTCAAATCAAAGCGATTAAACTGAGTCCAAATGAACCATTTACGTGGGCATCTGGAATTAAATCGCCGATTTACTGTGATAACAGGGTGACATTGTCTTACCCAACGATCAGAACTTATATTCGCCAGGCCTACGCTCAGAGTATCTTAGACCATTATGGTAAACCAGACGTTATCGCTGGTGTAGCAACAGGTGGAATTGCCTTAGGTGCTCTAGTTGCTCAAGAATTGAATCTTCCTTTCATTTACGTTCGTAGTTCTGCAAAAGAGCATGGATTAGGAAATCAAATTGAAGGTTTTTACGAGAAAGGTCAAAAGGTTGTTGTGATCGAAGACCTTATTTCGACAGGAGGAAGTAGCTTAAAAGCAGTGGATGCATTGAGAGATGGTGGTCTTGAAGTTAAAGGACTTATTGCCATTTTCACTTATGGATTCGATGTAGCTCATGCGAACTTCGCCAATTCTGAATGTCCATACGTAACATTGTCTGATTACAATACGATGGTTGGTATGGCTTTGGACAGCAACTTAATCTCTAAGGACGATTTAGAATCATTGAAAGATTGGAGAGCCAATCCTAAAAAATGGAAACAATAAGCCATGACAATTAAAGGAAACACAGTTACCGTTAATGCAAGCCAAGCTGAAATATTCAAGTTTCTAGGAGACTCGAATAACATTATTCATCTTTTACCACAGGACAAAATTTCAGACTTCAAGTCGACGGATGAAATGTGTTCATTCAAGGTTCAAGGTGGCGTGATGATTTCACTTATTCAAGATGGTGTAAATGGAACCGACATTCTTTTCATGAAATCAGGTAAGAAATCACCATTTCCATTTAGATTGACGATTAAAGTTGAAAAAACTGGAGATGCGTCAAAAGGGTATATCCAATTTGATGGTGAAGTGAATGCGTTTTTAAAAATGATGGTTGAACGACCATTGACGAGCTTGTTCAACTACATGACGGATCGACTTCAAAAGCAATTCAGCGAATAAACCGAATCTCTTTCAGTGAATAAAGTACCTCTCCCGTAAATTTCTCAACGCGGAGTTGGCCACTTGGTGCAACGCCTAAAATAGTTCCTTCAAATGCACCGTCTTTATCTTCAAACGTTCTTTTCACGTTTAGCAAATAAAGATGTTTCAGATAATCGACCTCTAATTTTGAATTCGTCTCCCCTTCTGCTATTCTATTATTGAATGATTTTATGTAAGAGAAAAGAACATCATCCATGGAACGGTGAATTCCCGTTTTCAAAAATAAACTCGTTGCTTCAAGATTTCCAAAATCACTTTGATTGACATTTAGACCGATCCCGATAATTGATTTTTGAATGAAAGAACCGCTTACATTATTCTCAATTAAGATTCCTGCGATTTTTTTATCATTTACAAAGATGTCATTTGGCCATTTTATCACAGCCTGAATGTTAAAATTTGCCAAAAAATCTATCAGTGAAACGGACACGAGACGGGTTAAAAAGAACTGATTTTCTACTGACAGATTGACGTTGTCCAAAAATATAGAAAATGTAAGGTTTTCCCCAGGTTTAACAAGCCATTCAGCGCCCATTTGACCTCTGCCATTCGTTTGTTCAACTGCCATTATTACCGAGCCATGAACCAATTCTCCGCCCTTTATGAGATTGGCAGTATAATTGTTCGTAGAATCTACAGATTCCAAACGGACTATTTTACGACCTATTTGCTCCATGCATTTTAACAGTTGGTGAAATCAAACGTAAGGTTTTCTTTAAATATAAAGTTAGATTTGTAAAGGTATAAAAAAGGTACATGACTAAAGAAATAGAAGACAACGATTCAAAAATCCTATGCGATGCAATCGTAGAAGGGATGCAAGAAAATAAAGCACAGAAGATCGTGGTTTTAGACCTAAGAGAAGTAGAGAGCGCAGTCTGTGACTTCTTTGTCATTTGCAGTGGGGAATCCACAACGCAAGTTGAGGGAATTAGCTCAAACGTAATGAGACATACACGTTCCGAATTATCAGAAAAACCATGGAGTGTTGAGGGTAAAACAGCCAGAGAATGGATTCTAATGGATTACGTTAGTGTTGTTGCTCATGTGTTCTATCACGAAACAAGAGAATTTTTCGATTTGGAAGATTTATGGTCTGACGCCGTCAGAACAGATATACCAGATTTGAATTAATAAATGATTTTAAAAATAAGATGAGCGAAAAGAAAGACAAAAAGAAAAGTCCATTTTCTATATATTGGATTTATGCTGTCATTGGAGTTGCTATTATCGGGGTTCAACTATTCATGTCCTCGAGTTCAAGTACAATGGTGAATACAGATGAAGTTTTCTTCGAAATTGTTCAAGAACAAGGAATTGAAGAAGTTGATTTCATTAACAAAGCCCGAATCGATTTCAAACTGAACGATGAAGGGAAAAAGTTTGTTAAGTCCAAGGCAGAGACGCGATACGCTCCTTTGAAAGAAGCAATGAAAAGCGGTGGAAAAAGTGGCGAGGAACTTGTGTTTACAACTGAGATCAGCAGCCCTGGGACTTTTACTACACGCTTGGGAAAGGTAAACGCTGAACTTGTAAAGAGTGGCAAACCAAAAGTGGTTCTTATTACTAAAACGGAGCCGGATTACTTTGGAGGAATCTTAAGCTTTATGCTTCCTATTATTATTCTGATCATTATTTGGTTGGTCGTTATGCGCCGTATGACTGGTGGTGGCGGAGGAGGTGGCGGAAGCCAAATTTTCAACATTGGAAAATCAAAAGCGAAAGTTTACGACAAAGGGAAGTCAACCAATACGACATTCAATGACGTTGCTGGACTTGCAGGAGCGAAAGAAGAAGTTCAAGAAATTGTTGAGTTCTTGAAAAACTCTAAAAAATATACTGAATTGGGAGCGAAGATTCCTAAAGGGGCGCTACTTGTAGGACCTCCTGGAACGGGAAAAACCTTACTTGCCAAAGCCGTTGCCGGTGAAGCAAAAGTGCCTTTCTTCTCCTTGTCTGGATCTGACTTCGTTGAGATGTTTGTTGGTGTTGGTGCTTCAAGAGTGCGTGACTTATTCAAGCAAGCGAAAGAAAAAGCTCCATCAATTATTTTCATTGATGAGATTGATGCTATCGGTAGAGCAAGAGGGAAAAACAACAGCTTCGGTTCGAACGATGAAAGAGAGAATACATTGAACCAACTCTTAACTGAGATGGACGGTTTTGGAACAAATTCAGGAGTTATTATTCTTGCTGCGACCAACCGTGCAGATGTTCTTGACAATGCCTTGACTAGAGCAGGACGTTTTGACCGTCAGATCTATGTTGACATGCCTGATTTGAATGAGCGAAGAGAAATCTTCCAAGTTCACTTGAAGCCATTGAAATTGAAAAAAGGATTGGACATTAGCTTCTTATCAAAACAAACACCTGGATTCTCAGGAGCGGATATTGCTAACCTATGTAACGAGGCGGCGCTAATTGCAGCACGTCACAATAAGAAAGCAGTTGAGAAGCAAGATTTCTTGGATGCTGTTGATAGAATTGTTGGTGGATTAGAAAAGAAGAATAAGATTATTACACCAGAAGAAAAACGTTCAATTGCATTCCATGAAGCAGGTCACGCATCTGTATCTTGGTTATTGGAACACGCGAATCCTTTGGTTAAAGTAACAATTGTACCTCGTGGAAATTCACTTGGAGCAGCATGGTATTTACCTGAAGAAAGAAGCATCACAACAACTGAGCAAATCTTAGATGAAATGTGTACTTCACTTGGAGGTAGAGCAGCTGAACTATTGACTTTTGGGAAAATTAGTACGGGCGCTTTAAGTGATCTTGAAAAAGTAACGAAGCAAGCGTATGCGATGGTTTCAATTTACGGATTGAATGAAAAAGTTGGTAACCTTTCGTTCTACGATCCAAATGGAAATCAATTTACAAAGCCTTACTCTGATGTAACCGCAAGAGTGATTGATGAAGAGGCAAGTAAAATGATTGAAGCTCAATACCAAAGAGCAATAAAAATTCTTGGTGAGCACAAAGATGAATTGAATCAACTGGCAGAAAAACTTCTTGAAAAAGAGGTAATCTTTAAGGAAGACTTGGTTGCCATTTTCGGTGTACGTCCTTGGGACAAAGAGGACGATGACGCGGAACCTGTTTACGCTGAGGAATCAACAAACGAGGCGACAATTAAAGAGAACTCAACTGGAACTGACGGTGAAGAGAAAGTTTCTGATGATGAATCAACTGAAGAAGAAGCAAAATCTTCTGACGGGGAATCCGCAGATGACTCTTCTAAAAACGTCACTGCTAAACCGTCTAAACCTCAAGCAACTGATCCAGCACCAAGTGTTGATGAAGCGCCAAAGGTAGAAGCTGTTAAAACAGAAAGCAATGAAACTGATTCGTCGACTGAAGAACAAACTGACAAGCCTTAGGGTAAAGCTGGTAAAGGAGCCTAGTTGGGAATCTATTTTTCAAACAAGTAATGAATACGAAATAAGAATAAAGAAGCTTTTATTGGAAGACGAAAATATTCCCGTTATGATCTTTGATCAGCGGGATTCGTCTTATAACGCATTTGGTTACCTTTACCTCCACGTTAGAACTATAGACCTTGAAAAAGCGACTGAAATTTTAAATACAGACAATGAACAACCTGATAGTTAGAGCGATTTCTGGAGCTGTATTTGCCTTTATAATAATCGGATCAATCATTTTTGACGACTTAGCAGCGACTGGAGTTTTATCAGTTGTAATGCTTATCGGTTTAATTGAATTCTACACGCTTTTTAAAAACCATCCGACCATTCACATTGATTGGCGTATTGGAACTGCGGCAGGCGTTGTTATATTCGGTATAGCCGTAACGTCATTGTACGACCAGCTTCCTTTTTATCTGTTATGGCTCGTCCTTCCTATCGTTTTCTTAATGCTTCTAACCGAGCTGTGGAGAAAGAAAAAAAATCCAATCATGAACGGCGCAATATCAATCACAGGATTGGTTTATATTGTTTTACCCTTCTACTTACTCATCTACATTAACTTCAAGGATCAATCCCTTGCTGCAATAAATGATACGGACACATTTCAATTCCCATTAATTGCGGGAATGTTTTTAATGATCTGGGCGAACGATACATTCGCTTATTTAACTGGACGTATGTTTGGTAAAACAAAATTGATCGAACGTGTTTCACCAAATAAAACGTGGGAAGGAACAATTGGCGGAATCGTATTCACAATAGGCGTAGGTTGTCTTTTTGCATTTGTGATTAACACCCCCAACTATTCACCTCTCTTTTGGATCGTATCTGCCTTGATTATTGCACCTTGTGCAATTGTTGGTGACTTACTAGAATCTCTTTTGAAACGATCTCTAAACATCAAAGATTCTGGAAACATAATGCCTGGACATGGCGGAATACTCGACCGTTTTGATGCGACCTTATTCGCAATTCCATTTTTTGTGGCCTGGACATCTATTTATCTCTATTCTTTAGCGTAAATTCGCAGAATGAAAATTCACAGAGAAGGTTACGTTATTATCCTTGTAGCATTTTTAATTCTTTCCGCTATTCAGATGGGGAATTACTTTTTGTATACATACACTGAATGGCTTTGGCTCTATGCATTGCTTTCTGTAGGAGCAATTGTGATGATGTATTTGGTTCTTCAATTCTTCCGTGTTCCGAAAAGAGAATGCGTATTTTCTGAAAACGACATCATGTGTCCAGCAGATGGAAAAGTCGTTGTGATTGAAGAAGTTGAGGAAGGCGAATATTTCAAAGACAAAAGAATTCAAATTTCGATTTTCATGTCTCCTATGAATGTTCACGCGAATTACAATCCAATTTCTGGAATCGTTAAATACGTGAAGTACCACAAAGGACTGTTCTTAGTTGCATGGCATCCTAAAAGCAGTACAGATAACGAAAGATCAACATTCGTAACGCAGCACAAAAACGGACAGGAAGTGTTGTTCCGTCAAATCGCTGGAGCCGTTGCAAGAAGAATCTGTTATTACGCCAAGCCGGATCAAAATGTGACTGCCGGTGAAGAGTTTGGATTCATTAAATTTGGTTCTAGAATTGACCTCTTGCTTCCAATAGGAACGAAGATTGACATTAAGATTGGCGATAAGGTTCAAGCCAAATTAACGAAAATTGGAGAGTTAAAATCTTAATTACCATCCACTCGCGTGTTTTTTTGTTGTAACTTGAGGACTTGAATCAAATAAAACCCTAGATATGAAAAAAGTATTTTTAGCTCTTTCTCTAACATTATTCGTTGGAACTGTAGCAATGGCAAACTATTCTTCGACTGACAACACAACTAAAACTGAAGTTGAAAAGGAAAAGAAAGAAAAGAAAAAGAAGAAAACCAAAAAGAAGGCAAAAATGAAAGCAAAGAAAAAATGTGCTTCATCTTCTTGTTGTTCTAAGAAAGCAGCATAATTTCTTTTAATAGATATTAGAAAGCCGCATCCTTCATTGGATGCGGCTTTTTTTGGTTTGAATGACTCTATAAATTAACTGGCAACGATGTCCTCGCAAACACTTGAAATAATTAATGACCTTCATAAATTCCTGATTTTAGGAGTGACTCTCTACGCCTTCTTCTATTTCATTTATTTATTTGCAAAGGCATATAAGAAGTATGCAATAGCCGAAAATGATTCAGATGAAGAGCTTGAAAGAGTTAGACAAGAACATTCCAATAATTGGGACTATTACTTCAAAGTAAT
>JAWUWJ010000197.1:0-12517 GCA_034111925.1 Crocinitomicaceae bacterium | reverse complement strand
GGTCTGGTTCTAAAATGTTCACTCTCATGTTGTTCTTGTTGTTCAGCAACAAAAGAGACAATGCAGAGCCGACACTCCCAAATCCTATAACGGTTACGTCAATCATATTTTAATAAAATGAATAATACTTTTAAAGTAATTAAAAAACAACTATTTAAGAAAGGTTGAACAACTTTAAAACAGAAATAAAAGAGCCGATAATTCATCCTGGATAGCCTTTCGAGTTTTTAATATACTAGGGGCTATCTGATGTGTTTGGGCGAATTGGTAACATTTTACCACTCCGATTTCAGCTAAGAAAGAAAAATCTTGAGTCTTTTTGGAAACGTTTTCTTTTAAGTTTGAACCTTTTTTCCTTCGGGCTATAAGTCCGAATTCCAGAGCCTTTTTGTCAGTTTTTCAGGAAGTTACGATTTTCAATTGGGCGTAAACGAGCGCAAAATGAAGCAAGCCCTGGCTCAGAAATCCTGCAATAAAGCCATTGAGAATAATGGAAAACCTAGGGTTTTAAACATATAACTATGTGAGTCAATAAATATAGTCTCTAAATAATGTCCAATTATAGTGAGAAAACAAAACTTTTCATTGCAGAACTACATCTTACGAAACTTCCAACTCGCACTAAACATCAAGTATCTCTTTAAGGTAACGCTGCTTGTGTTTTCGATATAAGTTGGTGTAATAGATCGTGTATTACTCGCATTGCTATTCAAAACATCATACAAAGTAATAGAAAGCATGGCTCGGTTTTCTTTAAGGAAATAGCACAGTCCTGCATTCCAAATCCAATTCAATTTTTGAGAATCTAGAGCAATGTTCGGATTATAATTCAGTGCTGTACTATTGAACAATGACAGTTGATTCCAAAGTGTGAACTCTGTAGAGAGGCCAGCAGACTGTTGAACGTTTAATTGGGTTTCCAAGCCACTAAAATCAAAGCTAGTCTGCATCAATGATAAGCGATAGGTTCCTTTGATTTTCAACCATTCTTTTCTTTTGAACTCAATATCTACGTTAGGCATCATCGAGAACGAGTTTGCACTATAGGCGACTTCAGAGTTTATAGTGGGAACCGCATTGATCGAAGTATTGAGGACCATTTCCAAATTGAGCGTATTCAATGAATCCAGAGAGATTCTTTTGCGATAATTCAAATTAGTTGATGTGTTATACCCTCCATTTGCATTCACATAAGAAGAAGTAGAAACGAAGTTCTCATCAATTTCTGTTTTTCGAATCACTTGATTCTTCGGTAGAGTTAAACTTGAAGTGAAGGAAATAAATCGATTTTTTTTAAGGCTGAAGGAATTTACACCAAATTGGAATTGATGATTTTCAGATGATTTTAAGTTGGGGTTGCCCACTACAACATTCAGCGGATTGAGAAGGTTTGGAAACGTTTGAACTTGCGTAAGCAATGGAGGAGTGTTTTGCAGTTGATAACGTCCAGTTATGTTTATCCCTCTTTTAATTTGGAAATTGAAGTTCGAAGCAATCACCAATCCACCGAATTGTTGTTGTACATTATTTATGGAGTCAAAGTGATCAACAAATTCCCGGTTTTGGGACAGGTAAGAGGAAGAAAGGTTCAGTCTCCATTTGTTTTTTTTAAGCGAAAAGGTAATTTCAGGTTGAATATCACGATCAATCGTGTTTCGTTTGAAGTCCAGTTCTGGTAGGGTAGAGTTCGTGTTATCGAACTGGTCGACGTCTTGTTCGAGCAACGTGTTTTTATAATTGTACTTAATACCAAGAGTTAAAAAGAGATATTTCGGCTGAAGAACAAGTTTGTAATTTGCCTGAGCAGAGTAGAAATTTCTTCCCTCAGTATTGCGAATCAACTGATTTCGCAATTCATTGTTTGAGGGCTCAATTGTGGACTCTGTATTTGAATGATTTGCTTTATTTGTTATTATTCGTTCATTCTGATTTGAAACTGTGAGGCTAACCCCGCCACCTTTAGTTCCAAAAAGTCTGGTCAAGGAGAAAAGACTGGTAAAATGCTGATTATCTCGATTTGAATGTAATGATTGTTCTTGAGAATTAATTGGAGTTGAAACAGCATATGATTGTTCAAGTAATTGAACGTTATCGCTCTTACTGTTTCCAAGAACCAGTGTTGGTTTATACTGAATAAGAAGTTTAGGAGTTGCTTTGTAGTTAATTCCCAAATTAAGCCTGTGGTTGCTGTTAATGATGTTCGTTTTGGAGATTTGTTTAGTATAGAAAATAGACTCAGGCAAGATTGTTGTTCGATTCGACAGTGAACTGTCAGTTGTTCTTGTGTAGGTCATCAGATAATTACTCGAGACTTCTAACTTATCGCTGAATTTATTGGAATAATTAAAACCTAAGGAACTTGATTGTTTAATGCCTTTTGCTGCACTTAATTGTGGGATAGAAGAAGCCAACGATTCACGATTACGCGAAAGGGGAGGCTTGTTAACATTATTTGCACTTCCAACAAGAGCGATTTGTTGCGTTCCTGAAAAGCGATTGAGCATACCATTCAATTCGTAAGAGTTTTGTGTGCCCAATCCTCCGGAGATTTCGCCAAAAATGCCTTTTTTCTTATCCTTCCGAAGAATTAAATTAATGGTCTTATTTTGATGATCTCCATCCGAACCTATGAATTCTTCGCTAGAAGTTTTTGTATTGAATACTTCAATTGACAAAATTAGATCTTGTGATAGATTTCTGGTAGCAATCGTAAAATCACTGCCAAAAAAGGGCTGACCATCAACGAGTACTTTGTGGACTTTGAAACCATTTGCAAATATATTTCCTTCTGAATCAACTGTTATTCCAGGTAAAACTTCCAATAATCCTTCTACCATATCATTTTCATCGGTCATAAATGTTTCAGCATTAAAGATGGTGGTGTCGTTTCGTACGGTAATTGGTTTTCGTTTAGCAATTACTTCGACCGCTTCAAATAGTAGTTCATCTTCTTGAAGAACAATGGTGCTTAAATTAATCGTTTGCTTATTTGGTACAATTATAAGAACGTGATTAATACAAAATGGGTAAGAAATTGTTAAAATAAGTGAGTCTGAATTCGTGGCATAAAGAATAGAATAGCACCCAGTGCTGTCTGAGAGCATGACACTTTTGTTTGATAGATTGTTGTGATCTTGTATCGTTATTGTTGCTCCTTCTAATAAGACATTTTCATCTTGAAAACATACTACACCTTGTATTATTACATTGGATTGAGATAAAAGGTATGATGAAATAAATAAAGTGCACAGAAACAATACTAATCGCATAAGTTATTGCTTTAAACAAAGTATCCTTTTCAAGGAAATGAAAAGGATACTTTTATAAGTTGAATTTATCTGCTTTGATTCTTTCAAAGTATTTTGAAAAAGAACAGATTATAGAATTACTGTTGGTAAAATTGGTGTAGAAAGAACGGTATTATTATTCTCATTGCTTTCACTAACTTGTAAATTAGAATCAATAGTCATTGAGGTTACATAAATTGATATTCCGCTTGATTGTTGTGGAACAGTATAATTTACTACAACTGTATGAGAATTGTCATCCCAATTAAAAGCTGGGACAGGGACATTTACATATACATATTGAGCACCTTCTTGAAATTGAACTAAAAGATTACTCGCACCGGTTGCACATTCTCCTTGAAGTTTAATGGTAACTTCAAATGAAATAACGTCTCCTGGGTTTGCATTTGCGGGTAAATTCCCAATATAGCCGAAGTATAAATCTGGCGTGCATTGGTTAGGAAGACCTGGTTCATATTCGAATTCTGGACCAAATTGTGCTTGTGATGTCAATGCAAAAGCAAAAAGAACTGTAAGGGATAAAATTAAACGTTTCATGTTAAAATGTAATTAGTAAATAAGAGTTCCTACTCTGTTTTAATGGATTTTCGGAGTCCTCCATTCTCATTAAGTCAATAGAACATTAAGTTTATGACAAGTTGATTTAATAAAGTGTGATGACGTTACTCCATGCTGGGAAGCTTGAAATGAAGTTGTTTGATTCATTCGTTTCAGCAACCTGGAGGTAAGTATCTTCCATCATCCACGTAATGAGATAAGTTTTTCCAGCTACTGGGAATATTGGTGTAATATCAACAGTTACTGTTGCAGAAGTCTGATTAGCACTCATTGCTGGAATTTGAACAGGCCATGGGTGATAAGAACCACCAGCACCTGATGCTTCCATAATATTCACCGAAGCATAATGTGCATCTGTTGGGCAATTTCCGGTTTTTGTAATAGTCAAAGTTACGGTGATTACCCCGTTTGCTGGTGCAGAACTTGGAATGTTATAATTTGAAATAACTAAGTCTAGGCATGGGCCCGGTACGTAATCCTCTTCAGGACCAGGAAGAAATTCACCCTGTGCCATTGTTGTAAATGCAAAGAATAAAGTCATCGAAAATAATAAGCGTTTCATAATAATGAAGTTTTAATAATTAAATATTCCTACTCTATTTATGGATTTTCGGATACCTCCATTAACACGGACAGTCAAGGAATATCATTGAAATTGTACGGTTAACCTGAACTCAATCTAGGCCAGTTTAGGCCAGGAAAATGGATCAATTCAAATTAAGTGGTTCTCAATTCAAATTGGTGGTGTTTGGGTTCAAGACAGAAGTAGAGAACAGCAAAAATGAAACGTATTTAGAAGGACGCGAGAGCTTATCAGATTATATAGAACCGTTAATTAGATTCCGAATCGATGCTTTAATTTCTCTTTAATTTGAGTATTAACAGGAGCTTGGAGGTTGTTTTTCAGTAGAATTTCTCCGCCATCTGCTTTTTTGTAACCGATGATGTGTTGTTCGTTTACGATATGAGATTGATGTGTGCGCATAAATCCTTTGCCTTCAATTCTTTTCCAAAAATGATTCAATCGTTTACTCGCAGTTAATTTTCGACCATCGGTTAAAAAGAAGTCAGAATAGCTCCCGCTTCCTTGGATACAAATAATATCATCATACGAAATGAATAAGTAGGTCTGTCCTTGAGCTAGAACCAATCGTTTGTCGTCGGAAACCGGAAGGTTATCAATTAATTCGTTTAATAATTCTTTTTGACTTTTTACGGAACTTTCCTCAATCTTCGACAATGCTTGATTTAATTCTTCCGGATCAATTGGCTTGAGTAAAAAATCGATTGCATTCACGCGAAAAGCATTTACGGCATATTTGGAGTGGGCCGTGGTGAAAATAACTGGTGGTAAATTTTCCAATCCAAAAATATCAATTAATTCAAATCCAGTCATTTCTGGCATTTCAATATCTAAAAACAGGAGGTCGAAGCTGTTGTTTTTAAGAATTTTCAGTCCTTCAATTGGATTTTGCACTTTTACAATATGGACTTCTTTTAAGAGTGTTCGTTGGAGTTGAATTTCTAAATAGTCCAACTGATTTTGCTGATCATCCACCAATAATATCTTCATAGATCTTAAAATTAAAAAATCATTTGAGGTCATTCAAAGGAATCGAACTATTTACTAATGGGATATTGAAAATGACACGCGTACCTTCCGCATTTCCGCTTTCATCATAAAGATCGTCAACCGTTACAACTGAGAAATTATTTTGATTTAATAATTCAATACGCTTTGAAGAGATAAGCATTCCATACGATTTACTATCCTTGAAAGGGGTTTCTTTTTGAGCTGCAACACGACCGATTCCATTGTCTTGAATTTGTACATTTAACTCATCTTGATTAATTTGAAAGGAAAGTTTTATCAATCGTTTGCCACTCTTATTTCTGAGCCCATGTTGAATCGCATTTTCAATGTAAGGTTGAATTAACGTGGGGGGTATTTTGACTTTTTCAATATCCTTTCCTTTATAGATTACATTTATTGAAATTGGTTCTCCCTTAAATTGTTCTGATTCCAATTTAACATAGAGCCGGATGAGTTCCATTTCTTCCACTAATCTAACAATAGATTGGTCTGAACTTTCCAGAACTCTTCTGACCAATTTTGAGAAGCGCTGGAGGTAGGACTCTACTTTGTCGTTTTCGTTTTTTGCCAGATAGTACATGGCAGAGGTGATGGAATTAAAAATGAAATGAGGGTTGATTTGCGCTTTCAGGGCGCGCATTTCAAGACGCGCCAATTCAAGTGCAATTTTTGATTTTTCTTTTTCTCTGCGTTGAACTTGTTTAATCCTCCATTTAAGAATGACGAAAATCAATGCCAGAGTCGATAAAACAATTATCGTTCTAAACCACCAAGTTTGCCAATAGGGAGCAGAAATGTTAAATGTTATGACCTCTGGTTGTGACCATTTCCCATACCTAGTTTTCGACCGTAATTTTAATCGATATACTCCTGGGGGTAAATTTGTGTAGTGCGCTAGTTTGTATTTTGTCTCTTTCCATGTCTCATCATATCCCTCAAGCATATATGAGAAGGTTATGGTACTTTGCTCAAAATTAATGGCATCAAATTCAATTTGTAGTTCATTTTCCCAATAATTTAAGGCATAATGGTTGGCAAATTCAATATTTTCAGAATTGATGAGTAGTTTAAAATTCAATTTTGAAGGAATAGCTTCCCTTTTTAGGTCCTTTATTTTGATTTCAAAAAGACCGTGTTTTGATCCCAGGTAAATCGTTTTATCTAAGATTGCTATTGAGAACATTGTTGAGGCTCTTGTGCTGTGTTTTGGTAGTTCAAATTTATCTACGATTACCTGATTCGGAAAGGTTGACTCTTTGATTCGAATTAATTTAAGCTCAGAATTTATGCCCCAAATAATATCATCATCTCCAATTGCGAAATTCCAGATTTTAACCGGGTCATTGCTCTGATCAACTACCTTCTGGCACGTTTTCTGATTTAATTTGATTAACGTTTGATCTAAACATCCTGCCCAAATGTAACCTTGTGCAAAGAAAACAAATGAAATTTCTCCATTCAGTTCATCTGGAACCTGGTATGGCAATGATGTAAAAGTACTATCCTTTAAAAGAGTGATACCTGATTCTGTGGCAAACCAAAAATTTCCTTGATCGTCCATGGTAAAATCTCGAAGAGATCCACGATTGCTTATTTCTGAAATTGTTACAATCTCATTATTCTTTATTTCGAATAAATTGGAGTTTGTCATCCCTAAAATTCTACCATCAAAATTTTTAAGACAAACAACGCTTTTGCGATAATAATCAGAATCATTAAGGTTTTGGAGTGAGAGTTTATCATCACATAAACGAACTATTACTTCACCCGAAGCTAACCAATATGTCCTGCTTTCCTTGTCGTAACAGATTTGATTGCCATGAATAGGATAATCACTAACTCTAGAATCCAATTGTTCTATGCTGTTGCCATCTAGAAATAATAATTTACCGTTTTTTCCTGAAAAACAAATTTGTCCATTGATATTATTGACAGTAGTTAATCGATTGATTTCGTCGTAACCACTTTGTTCAGAATAATGCCGCATATAACTTGGCGGGATATAACCAAATCCAAATCTAATTCCGTCAGTCTTACACCATAGACCTCCATTATAACTTTCAGCAACAATGGCCATATTGCCGTTGGAATAGGTGGTAAAATCTGATAAATTTGAGTTTTTAGCTTGGATTGCTCCATGTTGCAAAGTGCCTATCCAAAGATCATTTTTACTATCAACGAAGAGTTTAATAATATCAAAATCAATTTTTTTTTGATTGATTAATTGATCTCTCTTAAATTGAATAAGTGTTTTTGAGCCTATTGATAGTGAAAGGGAATTGTCAGCATGTTGTACCAATGATGATTCATATATTGCAACTCTTTCATCTGTTTCAGTTATTTTTTTAAGTTCATTTTTCTCATTCAAATAGTAAACAGAAATAACAGATTCTTTTTTTGAATCCGATCGAATGTAGTAGTGAAACCAGGAACCATCATCTAGTTGAGTGACAACATATCCATGTATATCCGTATCATATCTAGTCATGATTTCTGACACGCTGCCCTTAGAATCGACGGTATAATGTCCAAAACAACGAGGCGCAATATGCAGCAGGTCATTTTTGTCTTGATAGACAGATTCAAAGCCTTGACGTGCGAATTTAAGCGTACTGTCCGGAATAGGGTAAGCAAGCAGACTGTCATTTTCTAAAAAAGCAATTCCAAGTCTACCACTGAACCATAAATCTCCGTCGTAGTCTTTATCAATGGCATAGAACATTGGTGCGACGTCTTCTCCATAATGAATGTTGTCCATTCTTAAATCTGAACCATTGAAAGAATGAACACTTCCATTCGTGGCCATGTATACATAACCTCTTGAGTCTGTTTCTATATCGTAAACCCGAACTTCCATATTCGCACCTAGAAATTCTTTACTTGTTACAATTCTTGGAGCAGGGCTTTGTGCTATAGCTGAAGATGAAGTTAAGAGTAAAACAAGTAAAGCAATTCGAGACGGGATCATAATCTCAATTATATAAATAATGATTGATTAAAGACACTGATTTAACGAAAATAGGGAAGTTCTATTTTGTCAATTCCCTAAATATTTTTTGACAAAATAATAATGTAAAAAATAGAAAAACGCTAATCTGAATCAAAAAAGAGCAACGTTTTACAAGTCTATTAAATTGAAAGTTAAATGATTCTGAATAAGCCATAGAAGCCGATGTGAGTGCATAATATATTTACACATCAAAAAGTATTTTATAGGTAATCCATTGGGGAGGCGAATGTTATAAATATTCTAAACTTCACGATCTCCGGGTTTGTAGCCCGGAGGTCTAATAGGATTACAGCCATTTTTTTGCAGTACTTCGATCACTCTGAATCCGAAACTATATTAATCCAACAAAAGACTAAACTTGCTAGTAATCATAGGTGTATAAGATAGTCTGAGAGGTGGTGATAAAAAATTCCGACTCTTTCGAATCGGACTTTTTGTAGCGAGAGAAGCCGATGCACAGCATCAAGATATATTCAAGCCAAAAAGTGATATTTGAAGCACTAGATTGATAGACAAGATCTACAGACTAAAAGTATAGGCATAAAAAAAGATTCAGTAAAACTGAACCTTTTAATGTAGCGAGAGAAGCCGATGTGGAATCATAAGATGACCTACTAAGAACAGTTCAAATCTCCGGGTTATGAATCTGAAGTAAAAAACCTGTTTATCAGTGTTTCAGAGGTTGTAAAATGCATTTGAGCGCAAATGGGTGCAAAACTGAACATTTTACAACTCTAAAATACCACTCCCGTTAAACGAAAAACAGCGACTAAACCAATTAGAATGTCCTGATTTTTTATGACAGATAAAGACAAGCTTGTTCAATTAACTTCTTTGATTATTAAAACCTGTCGTTCTTTGGATAAATTGAAGTTCCGAAGGGTTGTCCATGCGGATATTACAATCACCCTGATCGAGATTGTTCATGTGGCTCTCAAATAGTTCAACGTTACCTTAATAAAGTTTCAGAGCCTCTTCTAGATCGTATTGATCTCCGTGTAGAAGTTACTCCAGTGAACTACGGCGATCTTTCAAGTGAGATGCCTCAGTAAGGAAGAGTCGAGATTAGGAAGCGTGTGGTAGAGGCTCGCAAAATTCAAATAGATCGCTTTGAAAGATCAAAGGATCCAAGTTCTGATGCAGCAATTTCTCACTCTAACTCAGAAATGTCGAGTCGTGACATTCGTAAGTGTTGTAAGTTGGATCGAAAGAGTAGTGAGTTACTGAAAAAAGCAATGAATAGTTTGGGGTTTTCCGCGAGGGCGTATGATCGAATTTTAAAAGTCGCCAGAACAATCGCTGATTTGGAGAAAGCAGACGACATTCACGCCGATCATATTGCTGAAGCGATACAGTATTGGAGCTTGGATCGAGAGAATTGGGGGGGGACAATTAAACTTTCAATTCTTGAGATATTGTCTCCTAGATTAAAATACTAATGCAAGTCCAACTATCTTAACTAAACTGTCCATTTAAATGTAGTAACTCCACACCAGTTAAAGATTAGACGTTACACTAAATAGGTTTCTAATCTTGTTGATTGTTGTTTCTTTCTTAATCCATTTTGGTTAAAGAAACCTATAAATACGTTTTTATATTATACTTTCCAAAGTATTATAATGTCGAAAAAAACATTTAACTTAACATTTCCTTATTTAACTTAACCGTCCTTTATTTAACTTAAAAGTTCATTATATAACAATTAATTTTTTCTTATGAATAAGATTATTTTATGCTGTATTTTTATTACAACTTGTTTTTTATCACTACAAGCTCAAACGTGGCAAACACTTAATAGCACTAGCTTTCAGAGGCATCATACAGTTAGTTTCAGTATTAATAATATCGGGTATTCCATCGCTGGAGCTACTCCTCAAGGTCCTTCAAGAAATGTACAGGAATATGACCCTGTGAATGATTCATGGAATGATTTGGGTGATTATCCCGGTCCTGGAAGAGCCATGGGAATTGGTCAAACTTGGAATGGAAAGGGGTATTTTGGTTTTGGGGTAGATTCAAGTGGTACTAAATTGAGTGATTTGTGGGAATTTAATCCAATAAGTAACACTTTTACACAGTTGCCCTCATGTCCTGGTGCAGCTAGAACGCACCCTGCCCTTGTTATTTTAAATGGAAAAATTTATACTGGAATGGGCTCTGGCACCGGGAACTTATCTGATTGGTGGGAATACGATATTACTACTCAAATCTGGACACAGAAAACAAGTATTCCTATAGGAAGACATCATCCCTATCAGTTTATTCTAAATGGTAATGTATATGTTGGCTCAGGACATCAGAGTTCTTGGTATAAATATGCCCCTTTAAATGATACTTGGACGGCAGTTGCTTCATTAGACACTAGAGTGGCAGGAACTCAATTTAATTATAATGGAAAAGGCTATGCTTTGAGTGGGGTTACCACTGGCCATACATATTACGCTACTGGTGAATTTCATGAGTACGACCCTTTAAGTGATACATGGAATCTATTAAATCCCCACCCAGGAAATTCTTTGTGGGCACCAGGTTCATTTATCATAGGTAATTATGCTTATCTTTATACGGGAACAACAGGGGCAACAGGGACTTCTATTCTTGGCTCTTATAGCTCATCCATGTATAGGTACCAGCTTAGTAATATTAACAACAGTAGTACTGATACTCTGGTAGTTTGTGATTCTTTAACATGGATAGATAACATTTTATACACAGCAAACAACACAACAGCAACACATATATTACAAAACGTTGCAAACGGTGATTCGGTAGTTACTTTAAATTTAACCGTTAATTATTCTAACACAGGAACTGATGTGCAAACTGCGTGTAATACATATGATTGGGTAGATGGAAACACGTATACTTCATCAAACAACACCGCTACCTGGACAGTTCCGAATGCGGCAGGATGTGATTCGGTAGTTACTTTAAATTTAACCGTTAATTCTTCTAACACAGGAACTGATGTGCAAACTGCTTGTAATACATATGATTGGGTAGATGGAAACACGTATACTTCATCAAACAACTCTGCACAATGGACATTAACAAATACAGATGGGTGTGATTCAATTATTACACTCGACTTAACAATTAATCCTATGCCAGATGTTAATGTGACTCAAAGTAGTTCTCTATTAACTGCTGACCAAGTTGGAGCTAATTTCCAGTGGTTGGATTGTGATGATAATAACAACGCTATTTCTGGAGAAACGAATCAAGCATACACACCAACGGCAGTTATTGGAAACTATGCGGTTGAAGTAGATTTAAATGGATGTGTTGACACATCAGCTTGTTACTTGGTAGACTTCACTGGAATCAGTGAAATGTACAAGGCTGTCATTTCTGTTTATCCTAATCCAACAGTTGGAATCTTGACAATAAATGGCCTCGATGAGGTTAGCGGATTGGAGAAGTTAGAAATCATATCATCGATAGGAAAGTTGATTACTGAGTTCAATGTTGATATTAATGAACTGAATGTTTCTGAACTACCAGCAGGAGTTTACTTCTTGAAGATTGCACATTCGAGTGGAGTTGAGACCATTCGTTTTGTGAAGGAGTAATTAAATACGTAAAACATTACCCAAGAAAACAGAGTCGCCCTTCAGGTCCGATCCGTTTCTTAGCCTAAGCGTAATAATATAGAGAAGAGAACGCACCGCGTTCGATAGGAAATCATCAGATGACCCAATTAAGAACGTATTCAAATCTCCAGAACGCAAAAAAGTCCAACTCTTTCGAATTGGACTTTTGTAGCGAGAGAAGCCGATGCGCTAGCATCAAGACATCAACATACCAAAAAGTGTTATCGTAACTGCTTCATAAGAGAATCAAACGGCAGTACAATTAAAAAATCTCCTAAACGCAAAAAAGTCCAACTCTTTCGAATTGGACTTTTGTAGCGAGAGGGAGATTTGAACTCCCGACCTCCGGGTTATGAATCCCAAGGTAAAAGTCTATTTGTAAGACTTTCAGAAGGTTAGATTTTGCAAATGACTGCATTTGAAAGCAAAATAGTACATTTTACTACTCTAAAAT
>JAWUWJ010000196.1:0-8291 GCA_034111925.1 Crocinitomicaceae bacterium | reverse complement strand
GCCAATTCAAATACAGGTTGGTTTTGGAACTCAACGTTGTCCAGTTTACCATTCATAGCCGCAGTGATCATTGCACGAGTATGACTCAAGCTCATTCGCTCTCCAACTCCGTAAGATCCACCAGACCATCCTGTATTGATCAACCAAACTTTGATATCTGTTCCTTCTAATTTCTTACCCAATAGCTCAGCATATTTCGCAGGGTGTAATGGCATGAAAGCCGCACCGAAACAAGCAGAGAATGTTGATTGTGGTTCAGTAACTCCCATTTCAGTTCCAGCAACTTTCGCCGTGTAGCCTGACATGAAATGATACATTGCTTGCTCCGTAGTCAATTTTGAGATCGGAGGCAAAACACCAAATGCATCAGCAGTTAAGAAGAATATGTTTTTTGGAGCTCCACCAACAGATGGAACCATAATGTTGTCGATATGATCGATAGGATAAGAAACACGTGTATTCTGTGTTATTGATCCATCCTTGTAATCAGGTGAAGAAGTATCACCATCGAATCCTATGTTTTCTAAGATTGCTCCGAATTTAATCGCATCGTAAATTTGAGGTTCTTTTTCTCTAGATAAGTCAATTGTCTTCGCGTAACATCCACCTTCAAAGTTGAAAACAGTATCGTCAGCCCAACCGTGTTCGTCATCACCAATTAATCTTCTCTCAGGATCAGATGATAAGGTTGTTTTTCCTGTTCCTGAAAGACCAAAGAAAACTGCAGTATCTCCATCAGCACCAATGTTTGCTGAACAGTGCATTGATAAAACGTTCTTTTCGTGCGGAAGAATAAAGTTCAATACCGAGAAAATACCTTTCTTGATTTCACCTGTATATCCTGTCCCTCCGATGATGATCATTTTCTTCGTGAAGTTGATCACTGCAAAGTTGTGTTGTCTTGTTCCGTCGATTTCTGGATCAGCCATAAAACCTGGAGCACATACAATATGCCACTCTGGATTAAAATCTTGAATCTCATCTTCTGTTGGACGCAAGAACATGTTGTATGCAAACTGATTCGACCAAGAGTTTTCAGTTGTAACTCTTAAGTTTAATCTGTGGTTGTTATCTGCGCAAGCGTAAGCATCGCGAACATAAACATCTCTTCCGTTCAAATAACTCTTCATTCTGTTGTAAAGAGCATCGAATTTTTCTGGAGTGAATTTAAGGTTGATGTCTCCCCACCAAACAGCATTTTCAGTTTTTTCATCACAAACCACAAAACGATCTTTAGGCGATCGGCCTGTGAACTCTCCTGTTTCAATAGCGAGTGCTCCCGTGTCTGTAAGCATCCCTTCGCCGCTAATGATAGCGTGCTCTACAAGTTCAGCTGGACTTAGATTCCAATACTGGTCTCCGAGGTTTGTTAATCCGATTGATTGTTCTAAATTGGCATCGTTTCCTTTCTTACCAAATACATTCATAATGTCAGTTTAATTAGCTTTAAGCTTTTATTAACAATACAAATCTAAGGGATTCTGAGTTCGATTCCCGTTCTGGTAGTGTAGAGTTTCCAACAATTGGGGGAAAAGATTGTTAACATTTTATCAAAAAAAAACGAGAAACCGTGTGAAACGGTATTAAATAAGGTCTCGAAGAGCTTCAATTGCTGACCTTACATTCTTGCGAACATCAAGAATACTTGCATCCATCATATAACATGGAGCAGTCACAATTTTATTTTTTGGATCAATTAAAATTTCTCGAACCGTTTTCATTTCTGTCAACATTCCAGTTTTTTCTAATCCTCCGGTAAATCCTGGAATGTCATAAGGTGATTCTTCTTTGTCAGTTCCAATTGTAAGCGTAGGATCAATTCCTGATCCTTCTAGTGCTTTTGCTAAAACTACTGGGCTTACGCACAAAGCGGCAATTGGTTTTCCAACATTAATCATATTGACGATCAACAGTTTTACTTCGGGTAAAATCTCACCATCTGGACCGTTAAATGCCCAATCAGTTAAGTTTTTAGCATTTCCAAACCCTCCTGGAATCACGAGTGCATCAATATCAGCAGGGCTAATGTTATTTATGTCGTGTATGTCACCTCTTGCTATTCTCGCACTCTCTGTTAACATGTTTCGAGTTTCGTCCATTTCTTCACCAGTAGCGTGATTAACAACGTGGTGCTGATCTTTGTTTATTGAGATACAGACCGGCGTGGCATGGATTTCATCGATCGACAAAAGAGTTAAAACGGATTCGTGAATTTCAGCACCGTCGTAAACGCCGCATCCTGATAATAAAACGCCTATTTTCATATTTTGGTGTAGTTTAATTGACCTTTGAATCCTTCCAAAAGAAGAACAATTTCACTTCGTCCAGCTGCAGATAAAGCGAAAGCTTGAATATCAACTTCAATGGTTTGTTTGACCATAGATTCGCAAGAATCATTATCGTTGTCATGAATTAACTTGATTGACCGCTGAGGTGGAAGTGATTTTGAAATAGCTTCACTCCCTATACATTCAAATTTATGATGTGCACATCCGCCAGAGTAGCTGATTTCGATGAACAATTTATTTCCTACAATTCGAGCATCTAAAATAGAGTACGCATCTGATTTTTTTGAACTAACATCACCAAGCGTTCCTTGAACTTGATAAGGACGTTGTGGTTTTCCATTCGTTTCGGGTTCTTCAGTTTCAACGGGAGTATTACCAATTATAACTTCCTTTTCGCTCGCGCAGCCGATTGCAAAGGCGGCCAATCCAATAAATAAAAAATTTCGCATAGTTTCTTTTATTGATGTATAATCAAATATAATACCATCGAGGAATGTTACTCTTCTTTCTTAAAGATTTTTGCATCCACGATGAATGTAGTAAATGGAAGCAATGAAGCCGCAAGACAAATTAAGGTTGTTTTTATCGGCCATTTAACTTTTACAGCATAAAGGACAACCCAAACACAAAACCCGATGAACAAGACGCCATGAGCCATTCCAACGATTCGAGTCGGGCCTGGAATGTCCATTCCGTATTTCAGGATCATCGCAAGAATTAATAATATCCAAGAAATCCCTTCGAGGATGGCCAATATCCTTAGTTGACCAAGGAGCGTTTTTAATGTCATTTTTGTGCTTTAATTTGTTTTTGCAAAACGAATAATTCATCACGGAATCGAGCTGCTTCAATGAAATCGAGGTCTTTTGCCGCAATTTCCATTTGCTTTTTAACGTGTTTCGCAGAGCGTTCCAATTGCTCCGTTGACATGTATTGCATAACTGGATCGGCTGCCATTTGAGCTTCGACATATTGCGTGTAATCCACAACTTCATCGCCATCCGCAACTTTGGTCGATCCTAGAATTTTTTCTTTTGATTTGTTCAAGGCCGTTGGCGTAATGCCGTGTTCAGTATTGTATTCCTCCTGAATCTTTCGACGTCGAGAAGTTTCGTCCATTGTGCGTTGCATCGAATTGGTCACACGATCTGCATACATGATAACGCGACCGTTTACGTTTCTTGAAGCACGACCCGCGGTTTGAACGAGCGAGCGTTCATTTCTCAAAAATCCTTCTTTGTCCGCATCAAGAATTGCAACCAATGAAACTTCAGGCAAATCGAGTCCTTCTCTTAAAAGATTGACGCCAATTAATACGTCAAACTGTCCAAGTCGAAGCTGACGAAGGATTTCAACGCGTTCAATGGTGTCGACATCGGAGTGAATGTACCGGCACATAATGCCCACCTTGTCCAAGTATTTTTGAAGCTCTTCAGCCATTCTTTTCGTTAGAGTTGTTACCAATGTTCGCTCCTCCAAATCAATTCGAATTTGAATTTCTTGAATCAAATCATCTATTTGATTGACACTTGGTCGAACGTCAATGATCGGGTCGAGTAAGCCAGTAGGTCGAATTACTTGCTGAACGATAACGCCTTCAGATTTTTCCATTTCATAATCGGCAGGTGTCGCCGAAACGTAGATTGTCTGCCCAATCATACCTTCAAATTCTTCGAAGCGCAAAGGTCTATTGTCGACAGCAGAAGGCAATCGAAATCCATAATCCACAAGATTAACTTTCCGCGCTCTATCGCCTCCGTACATTGCTCTAACCTGAGGAAGAGTCACATGACTTTCGTCGATAACCATGAGGAAATCATCTGGGAAATAATCAATTAAGCAGAACGGTCGTTCCCCAGGATTTCGTTTGTCAAAATAGCGTGAATAATTTTCAATTCCAGAACAATAGCCCAGTTCTCGAATCATTTCTAAATCGTATGAAACGCGTTCTTCAAGTCGTTTTGCTTCCTCAATTTTACCATCTCTTTTAAATCGCTCAACAGCTAAAACCATGTCTTCGCCAATTTGATCAATGGCCATTTTTGTCGTTTCGGGATTCGTAACGAACATGTTTGCAGGGTAGATGCTTATTTCTTCGTGTGATTCAATGTGATCGTTGCTATTTGGGTTGATTGAACTAATCGATTCAATTTCATCTCCCCAAAATTCAAAACGAATGGCGTAATCCGTATAGGCCAAATAAACATCGATTGTGTCTCCTTTTACGCGGAATGTTCCACGATCAAAAGACTCCGTTGATCTCGAGTAAAGCGTTTCAACAAGTCTAAACAAAAATTTGTTTCGAGAAATAAGTTGGCCTTTTTCAATATGGATAATGCTACTTTGAAATTCCTTCGGGTTTCCAATTCCATAAATACAAGAAACAGAAGCAACAACAATCACGTCGCGTCTTCCAGATAAAAGTGCAGAAGAAGCAGAAAGCCTTAGTTTTTCAATTTCATCGTTGATTTGAAGGTCTTTTTCAATATATGTTCCAGTCACTGGCATAAACGCCTCAGGCTGGTAATAATCATAATACGACACAAAGTACTCCACCGAATTGTTTGGGAAAAACTGCTTGAATTCACCGTACAATTGCGCCGCTAATGTCTTGTTGTGAGAAAGAATTAGCGTTGGTCGATTTGTCTGTTGGATAACATTGGCCACAGTAAATGTTTTACCACTTCCCGTTACGCCAAGTAAAGTTTGATCTTCAATATTTTCAGTCAATCCTTGAACAAGTTCCTTAATTGCTTGAGGTTGATCACCGGTTGGTTTGAAATCCGATACGAGTTGAAAATCCATGTGAAATTGTTTGTAGTAAAATTAATAAAAAGCATCAGCTTTGGACAGCGAAAAATTGTGACTGAGCTAAAAAAGTTAGCGTATATATTGAAATGGAAAATAAGCGACAAATCGAATTGATGTTTTATCTTTGGCAGCATCATTTGAATCTCAATTACAATTAATGGATTACGTTTTTCTTTTACTGGGCCTAGTCGTCTTGATTTTTGGAGGTGAATTCCTAGTAAAAGGAGCAGTTGGATTCTCAACGGCAATGAAAATTTCTCCGCTTATTGTGGGAATGACAATCGTTGCATTTGGAACATCAGCGCCGGAGTTACTCGTCAGTTTGACCAGTGCGCTCGATGGAAATCCCGGTATTGCCGTCGGAAATGTCATGGGCTCTAATATTGCCAATATCGCACTCGTACTGGGAATTACCGTTTTGATTTTTCCAATAATTGCAGACAAGCATACCAAGCGCATTGATCTGCCTGTTATGATTTTCGCCACCTTATTGTTTGTCTATTTTATTCAAGATGGGTGGATTGTAATGTATGAAGGGATAATTATGTTGGTCGTAATTGTTGCCTTTACCATCTTCTTAATTAACAAAGGAAGGAAGCAGCCCGTTTTAGAGGAAGTTTGCGAAATAGTTGAGAAGGCACCAAAGAATTGGAAGTCCATACTATTTCTTTTATTGGGTTTTGTCGGCCTGTATTTTGGTGCAGATTGGTTCATTCAAGGAGCGGTTGGTATCGCCGAAAAGTTCTTGATGGATAACCCAAATAAAGATGTGATTATAGGGGTGACGATAGTAGCATTTGGAACATCAGCCCCAGAGTTAGTCGCATCTACTGTTGCCGCTTACCGTAAACAAACTGATATTTCTGTCGGGAACTTAATTGGGTCTAACATCTTTAATATTCTTGTAGTTCTTGGGGTAACATCAATTGTAACACCTTTAAAAGTTTCAAGCGAAGCAAGAGAGTTCGATCTTTTTTGGATGGTTGGAATTGCTCTATTACTCGTCGCTTTAATCGCTGTTGGAAGTAAGATTGGTCGATTGAAAGGAGCTATCCTTTTGAGCACGTATGTGGCTTATATCACAATCATTTTGTTAAGAGTCCAAGGAGTAATTTAGTTATGAATTATAAGTTATGAATTATGGGGTCTAACTTCTCACTCTTCACTTCAATCCCAAATGCAATATCTTTTTAAATCAGAACGTCTCGGTTTTAGAAACTGGATAGAGGAAGACAAGCCTAAAATGGTTGCGATCAGTGCTGATCCAGTTGTGATGGAATATTTCCCATCTGTTGCTACTCCGGACCAAACAATAGGTTTTATTGAAAGAATGCAGTTAATGCAAGCCGAAAAGGGGTATTGTTATTTCGCAGTAGATGAGTTGGAGACAGGAAATTTCATCGGTTTTATTGGGTTGTGCGATCAAGATTTTGATGTTGAATTTTGTCCTTGTACAGATATTGGTTGGAGATTGGATTCAAAGTGCTGGAACAAAGGCTATGCAACAGAAGGCGCCAAAGCTTGCTTAGATTATGCCTTTGAAACAATTGGGCTGAAGGAAATCTTTTCTACGGCTCCAATAATTAACACGGCGTCAATCAATATTATGATGAAAATGGGGATGGAAAAATATTTGAATTACATTCATCCAAAGTTAATAGATAATGAGCGCTTGAAGAATTGTGTCTGTTATAAAATTACCAATTCATAATCTGCAATTACTAATTCATAATTTAAATCTATTAGCTAACTTCGCAGCTCTAATCAAATTGAATTGATGAAATATTACAACGACATACTCGAAACAATTGGAAACACGCCACTTGTTAAATTGAACCGGGTTACTGAAGACATTAAAGCATTGGTTTTGGCGAAAGTTGAAACGACGAACCCAGGAAACTCTGTAAAGGATAGAATGGCAATGCAAATGATTGATGACGCTGAAGCTGATGGAAGATTGCAGCCAGGGGGAACAATTATCGAAGGAACTTCAGGAAATACTGGAATGGGATTGGCTCTTGTTGCTGTAATTCGTGGATACAAATTGATTTGTGTTTTGAGCGATAAACAGAGTAAAGAGAAAATGGATATTCTTAGAGCTGTTGGCGCTGAGGTGTACGTTTGTCCAACGAATGTTGCGCCAGACGATCCAAGGTCTTATTATTCAGTATCGAAAAGATTGGCTTCTGAAACGCCAAACTCTTGGTACGTGAACCAATACGATAATCCGTCGAATGCAAAAGCACACTACTTGAGTACTGGGCCTGAAATCTGGGAACAAACGGAAGGTAAAATTACGCACTTTGTTGTTGGAGTAGGAACTGGAGGGACAATTTCAGGAGCTGGAAAATATTTGAAAGAACAAAATCCAAACATTAAATTGTGGGGGATTGACACATACGGTTCTGTCTTCAAAAAGTACCACGAGACTGGAATCTTTGATGAAAACGAAATTTACCCATACATCACGGAAGGAATTGGTGAAGATATCTTACCGAAGAATGTTGATTTTGATATTATTGACAAATTCGTAAAAGTAACGGATAAAGACGCTGCTGTTTGGCAACGTAAAATAGCAAAAGAAGAAGGAATCTTTGTTGGGAATTCAGCAGGTTCAGCAATCAAAGGATTGTTGCAATTGAAAGATGAATTGACTGAAGATGACGTTGTCGTTGTGTTGTTCCATGATCACGGTTCTAGATATGTTGGGAAAATGTTCAATGATGATTGGATGCGTGATAGAGGATTCTTAGACGATGAAATTACAACTGCTGGTGATCTTGTTGCAAAACACAAAGATTTGCCATTGGTGACTTCATTTGGAGAAGAGCTTGTTTCTCATGCGATTGAAAGAATGCGCGAGTTCTCAATTTCTCAAATTCCAGTAATGATGGATGGAAAAATCGTTGGTTCTTTGGATGATTCTAAAGTGTACCAATCGCTAATCGAGAAGCCTGAATTAAGAGATGCGCCGATTTCATCGATTATGCAAGCTCCGTTTCCAATTGTAAAAGAAGAAGCGACGATTGAAGACCTTTCGAAATTGATAAATAAAGATGTGGCTGCCGTTTTAGTTGAATTGAAAGACGGAAACCATCATATAGTTACGCGTCACGATTTAATTGCGGCAATTGCGTAAATGATCACAATTAAAGATCAAATGAATTTTACAATCCGACTGGAGTCTTCTCC